>JBEBRC010000014.1:0-30620 GCA_040395055.1 Steroidobacter denitrificans | reverse complement strand
CGGATCTGACACTCGTATAATTATTGACACAACGTCAATATCGGCATAGCGTGCGCGCCATGTCCATCGCCAATCGACGCCAGGAAGAAAAGGACCGGCGCCGTGCCGAGATCGTCGATGCCGCCGAGGAGCTGTATCGCGAGCTGGGCTGGGATGTCGTCACTATGGACGCGGTCGCCCGGCAGGCCCGCCTCAGTCGCGCACTGGTATACGTGTACTTCAAGGACAAGCGCGACCTGCATGTCGCCATTGCGGCACGCGCCTTGGATACGCTGCACAGCCGCTTCCAAGAAGCCCGCGCGCGCTGCCGCACCGGCCTGGAGCAGATCGAGGCGATCGGCCGCGCCTACATGACCTTCGGCCAGGAACTCCCCCACTACTTCGACGCCTGCGCGCGTATGGAAGCCCAGCCGCCGGAAACCAGCGCCACGCCGCAACAAGCCGCCTTGTTCGAAGCCGGCTGCAGTATTCACCAACTGGTGGTCGCCGCGCTCACGGCCGGGCAACGCGATGGCACCATCCGCCCCGACATCGGCGAGCTGCTGGTGACATCGCGCGTCCTGTGGGGCTTTACCCATGGCGTGATTCAAATCGCGATCACCAAGGCCGGACCGCTGACGCAGGCCGGAATCAGCGTACCGCAGCTCACTGAGCACGCCATTACCTTGATTCGTCAAATGCTGGCGAACCCGATGCAGTGAGGCCGGCCTGTGTTCTCATGTATGACATCTTGGGCAGAGCGCAGCGCCGCGGCAGGACACGCGGCGCCCAGCGCGGCCGCCCGCCGGGGATCGCCCGTCATCAGCCCGGCGCGCGGGCACACCGTCAGGCAACGCTGTCTGCTCCTGGGCTTGTGGCTGGTCGGTGCCTTCAGCATCAGCGTCCAGGCACAGGCACAGGCACAGGCACAGGCACAGGCACAGGCACAGGCACAGGCACAGGCAGACGATGCGTTCGACCTGATCGTTGCGCAATACGTCACCGAAGGGCTGCGCAGCAATCTCGCCCTACAAAGCGAAACGCTCGAGGTCGATAAGGCAGCCCAGGCCCTGGCCGCCGCGCGCGCGCGATTCTATCCAGAGCTATCGCTGCAGGCGCGCTACACGCGCGCGCAGGGCGGGCGCGAGTTCACGCTCCCCCTAGGCTCCGCCCTCAACCCGGTGTACTCCACGCTGAACGATCTGCTCGCCGCACAAGGGCAGCCCGCACCGTTTCCGCAGATCTCCGATGTCGACATACAATTCATGCGCTCGGAAGAGCAAGACACCCGGATGGTACTGCGTCAGCCGCTATACGCTCCGCTCATTCCGGCCGCCGTTCGCGCGCAGCGGGCATTGCTGGATGCCAGCAGCTTCAATCGCATGGCCATGGCGCGCGCCCTGCGCCGGGACATCACCCTGTCCTACATCGAATGGCTGAAAGCGCGCCACTCCGTCGACATCGTTGCCGCCAGCGAAACCCTGCTGCGCGAGAACCTGCGCGTCAACGAATCGCTGTACGCAAACGGCAAGATCACCGAAGATCAGGTGCTGCGCGCCAAGGCGGAACTACTGCAAGCGGAACAGCAGAAGCGTGAAATAGAAAGCCTCACGGACCAGGCGCGCAGCTACCTCAACTTCCTGCTCAATCGCGATCTGCGGCGGCCGCTGTCGCCCTCCGCCCCGCCGCTTGCATCCGGCAGCGCACCGACGGCCCTGGAGCAACTGTGGAGCGATGCGCTGGATCGCCGGCCCGAACTCGCGCGCATGGATCGGCTGCGCCAGGCCAACGAGGAACAAGTGCGCATGGCGCGCAAGCAGAAATGGCCAACCCTGTCGCTGGGACTGGACGCCGGCACGCAGGGAGAAGAGTACCGCTTCGGCGATGGTTACAACTTCGGCACCGCCTCGCTCATCTTCAGTTGGAAAATATTCGACGGCGGTGGCGATGACGCCCGCGTTCGCCAGGCACGCGCCGCGCAGCGACAGTTGGTATTGCAACAAGAAGAAATCGCGCAGCAGATCCGGCTCGAAGTGCAGCAAGCGTTCGATCGCCTCATCACCGCGCGCGACTCCCTTGCCACTGCCGCAGCGCGCGCCGAAGCCGCCCGCGCCGCCTTCCGCATCGCCAGCCGCAAGCGCGACGAAGGTGCGATCAACCAGGTCGAGTTCATCGACGCACGCAGCACCTTGACCAGCGCCGAGCTCAACTACAGCCTTACCCGCTTCAACGTGCTGGCGCGCCGCGCCGACCTGGAATACGCGACCTCGGCGGGAGACATCCCGTTGGATCCAGGAGTCTGATCATGTCCGTGATGGTTCCCACGCCGACAATGAGCGTCTGCATCGCTGCCACCCGCCGCGCGCTCGCCCCCGCACTACTGGCGGGCCTGCTCCTGAGTCTAGGACTAGCTGGCTGTCGCGGTGCGACAAAGAATAACGATGCGATCGCCGCAGCCACCACGGTAGGCGTCGCGCGTGCGCTCTCCGGCCCGGCCATGCCCATGATTCGCACACATGGCCTGCTGTCGAATCAGGAGGAGATTCGACTCGCCTTCAAGGTCGGCGGCGTCATCCGGCAACTCTCGGTCGACGAGGGAGAACAGGTCGGCAAAGGGCAAAAGCTGGCGCAGATCGAACAGACCGAGATCGAGGCCCAGGTCGAACAAGCGCGCCAGGCGCAGCAGAAAGCCCAGCGCGACCTGGCGCGCGGCGAGCGCCTGCATGCCGACCAGGTCATCAGCCTGGAGCAACTGCAGGACCTGCGCACCCAATCGGCGATGGCCAAGGCCGCGCTCGACGCCGCCGAGTTCAATCGCAGCTACGCCACGATCCTGGCGCCACACGATGGCGCGATACTGCGCCGCCTTGCCGAAGAGCGCGAACTCGTCACAGCGGGCGAGCCCATCCTGGTGCTCGGCGTGCGTGACGGCGGATACGTCGTGAACACCGGGCTGGCCGATCGGGAAGTGGTGCAGATCAAGCTTGGCGATCCCGTCGAGATCCGGCTCGATGCCTGGCCGCAACAGCTCCTGGAGGGCGCCGTGACCCGGATCGCCAGCGCCGCCGATCCCAGCAACGGCATGTTCCGCATCGAGATCGCCATCGATCCGGTCGATCTGCCGCTGCGCAGCGGCCTGGTCGCCAAGCTCACCATCGTGCCGAACTCTGCCAGCGCCGCTCAACGTGTCCGGGTACCGATCGGCGCCATCGTGGAAGGCCGCGCCGACAGGGCGAGCATTTTCGTGCTGGCCCAGGAGCAGGGCCAGCTGCGGGCGCGCCGTCGCGAGGTACAAGTCGCCTTCATCGAAGGCGAGCAGGTCGCGCTGGCCAGCGGCATCGAGACCGGCGAACGAGTCATCACCGACGGTGCCTTGTATCTGGAGGACGGCGAAGTGGTCGAGGTTTCCGAACCGCGGGCCACGCCGCCTGCGCAGTAAGACGCACTGGAGCGCCTCATGAGCTTTCTGGAATTCCCGATCCGGCGCTACCAGTTCACGCTGGTCGCGTTCGCCATGCTGGTGGCCGTGGGCATCACCTCCTTTCTCAACATTCCACGCCAGGAAGATCCTTACTTTCCGATCTCTGTGTTCCAGGTCACCGTCATCTATCCCGGCGCCGAGCCGCAGGATGTGGAGCGCCTGATCGTCAAGCCCATCGAGGACCGGCTCAGCGAGATCGATGACCTCAAATCGCTCGAATCGCACAGCAAGGATGGTGTCGCCGTCATCATTCCGGAGTTCTACAGCTTCGTTGACGCGGAAAAGAAGTACGACGAGGTAGTGCGTGAAATCAATGCGCTGCGACCGCTGCTGCCCGCGGAACTGACCAAGCTCGAGATCCGCAAGATCAATCCCGGCCTGGTGAACATCGTGCAGTTCGCACTGGTGTCGGAGGATGCCCCGTATCGCGAACTCCAGGACCATGCGCGCGATCTGAAGGACATGCTCAAGACGGTCGACGGCGTGCGCACGGCCGAAACCTGGGCCTATCCCGAGCGCGAACTCCGCGTCGCGCTCGATCTGCCGCGCATGGCCGAGCTGAACCTGTCGCCGCAGCAGGTAATGCAGGCGTTGCAAAGCGAAAACACCAACGTTCCCGGCGGATCGATCGACATCGGCAGCCGCAGCTTCAGCCTCAAGACGTCCGGGAGCTACGAGTCCCTAGAGCAGGTCCGCGACACGGTCGTCGCCGTGAGCAACGGGCGCAGCGTTCGCATCCGCGACATCGCCCAGGTCGACTGGAACACCCAGCAGCACACCTACACCGGCCGCTTCAACGGCCAGCGCGCGGTATTCGTGACCGCGAACCAGAAGGATGGCTACAACATCTTCGACGTCCGCCAGCGCATCCAGGACGCCGCCCGGAATTTCTCAGACCAGCTACCCAAGCGCATCCACCTGGAACTCGGTTTCGATCAGTCCGAGAATGTCGCCTCGCGCCTCAATCGCCTGACGACCGATTTCGGCATCGCCATCGCCCTGGTGGCGTTCACGCTCCTGCCGCTCGGGCTGCGCGCCGCCAGCGTGGTCATGATATCGATACCGTTGTCGCTGGCGATCGGCGTATCGGTGCTCTATTTTCTGGATTTTTCCCTCAACCAGATCTCGATCGCCGGATTCGTGGTGGCGCTGGGCCTGCTGGTCGACGATTCGATCGTCGTGGTGGAGAACATCGCCCGCTTCCTGCGCGCAGGCCACTCGCGCACCCAGGCCGCAGTCCTGGCGACGAAGCAGATCTTCCAGGCAATCCTGGGCTGCACCGCCACCATCATGTTCGCCTTCCTGCCGCTGATGATGCTGGTCGGCGATGCCGGCAAGTTCATCCGCGTACTGCCCACGGCCGTACTATCCACGGTCGGCGCCTCGCTGCTGGTGGCACTCACGATCATTCCCTTTCTGGCCAG
This sequence comes from Steroidobacter denitrificans, assembly GCA_040395055.1. Taxonomy (GTDB): domain Bacteria; phylum Pseudomonadota; class Gammaproteobacteria; order Steroidobacterales; family Steroidobacteraceae; genus Steroidobacter; species Steroidobacter denitrificans_A. Next base: position 25,736 of record JBEBRC010000014.1, on the reverse strand, counting down.
CCGCGTGCTCAAGGAACACGAGGACCCGCAAGGCAACCGTGTCCTGCAAGCCCTCACCAAAGGCATCCACCGCTTCTACCAGCCGCTGCTGCATCGAGCCCTGGCGCGACCGCACCGAGCGGTCTGGGGATCTCTTGCCGCATGCTTCGCGGTGATGCTGCTGGTCGGCGGCGCGATAGGGTTCAGCCTGTTTCCGAAAGCCGATACGCCGCACTTTCTGATCGTCGTCGAAGCGCCCGACGGCAGCAGCCTGGCAGAGACGGACCGCGCCCTGCGCCACGTGGAAGAGACGCTGCAGGGGATGCCCGAGGTGCAGTCGTTCTTCACCAATCTCGGCCACGGCAACCCGAAGATCTATTACAACGAGCTCGGCAACGAAGGCGATACCAGTTACGGCGATGTGTTCGTCAAGCTCAAGGATTATGACGCGCAGGACACGCCGCGGCGTCTCGACGAACTACGCCAGCAGTTCAAGCGCTATCCCAGCGCACGCATCTATGTGCGCGAATTCCAGAACGGCCCGCCGATCACCGCCCCGATTGCGATCCGGGTCGTCGGCCGCGATCACGATCTGTTGCACCAGCTCGCCGCCCAGGTAGAGAAGATCATCGAATCGACGCCGGGCACGCGCGATGTCGACAACCCGGTGCGCATCCAGCGCACCAATCTAAGTCTGAAAATGGATGCACAGAAGGCGGCGCTGCTCGGTGTCGCAAGCGCCGAGTTCGATCGCGCCGTGCGACTGGCGGTCGCCGGCATCTCCATCGGGCGCTACAAGGACACGGATGGCGAGCAATACGACATCGTGGTGCGAACGCCCATGGACGGGCGCGCCGACCTCCAGACGCTGGATCAAGTGCGGATACCGACCCTGTCGGGCACTACGCTGCCGCTGAGTCAGCTGGCGCAGCTGCAGTTCAGCTCCGCTCCCACGCAAATCCATCGCTACAACCGGGATCGCGCCGTCATCATCAACGCCGAGGTGCAAAACGGCTACAACACGGACAAGGTCACCGATGCCGTGCTGGCGCAGCTTGACCAGATGGAATGGCCCCGCGGTTACTCCTACGTCCCGGGCGGCGAACTGGAATCCAGAGCGGAAAGCTTCGGTGGCCTGCAATCGGCCACCATCGTCGCGCTGCTGGGCATCATCGCCGTCCTGGTGCTCGAGTTCGGCAGTTTCAAGAGCACCCTGATCGTGCTTGCCGTCGTGCCCTTCGGCATCGCCGGCGGAATCCTGATGCTCGGGCTCACCGGCAACACCATCTCGTTCACGGCCACGATCGGCTTCATCGCACTCATCGGTATCGAGACCAAGAACTCCATCCTGCTGGTGGACTTTACCAACCGGCTGCGCAGCGAAGGCGTACCGCTCGATGAAGCCATCGAGCGCGCCGGCGAGATCCGTTTCCTGCCCATCCTGCTCACCAGCGCCACCGCTATCGGCGGACTGCTGCCGCTGGCGCTGCAGAATTCGGCCATGTACTCGCCCCTGGCGTGGGTGATCATTGGCGGACTAATCTCATCGACGCTCGTGGCGCGAATCGTGACGCCAGTGGTCTACAAGCTGATTCCGCCGCGGATCGAAGCCAATGGCGCCGTCGTGGCAAGCGATCGACGCGCCGGACCTTCACCTGTTGCAGGATGAGGAACGGCAGCGGCGGCCACCGCAGCGGCGCTCGCCTGTGTCCCGCCAGGCGCACTCATCCGGGCACCCGCTCGGGCATTCGCTCATCTGGGCATCAGATAGCGTCGCTCGCGATACAACCAGGCCGGCATCAGCACATTTGCCAGCGCCCGTCGCGCTGCTTCCGGATTGCTGGTGGCCGCAGGTTCCAGCTCGAGGGTATGGCGGTCGTAGGTGAAGTAACGCGCTGCTTCCTGCGGCTGCAGCACCGTTACCTGCTCGTCTTCCATCCAGGCGAAATTCTGGCCAAATTGCATCATCGCCCTGGGCCGCAGCCGCGGCGGCGCACCGTCATTGAACTCCGGCAAGGTACGCGTCAGGTCGCGTCCCGGGAACGGATGTTCGCTGTCGACGCCCATCAGCGACAGCAGCGTCGGCGCCAAATCGATCTGGCTGGCGACGGAATCTATCCGGCGCGCGGTCACGTCGGCGCCGAGAATGACGCCGGGAATATGAAACTTGCTGATAGGCACCAGTTCATCGCCATACACCCGGGTGTCGTGATCGGCCACGACCAGGAACAAGGTGTCCGCCCAATAGTCACTGGCACGCGCCTGCTCGATGAACTTTCCCATGGCGTAGTCGGCATACTTCACCGCATTGTCGACCGTCTGCTTCTGCGCGTCGACCAGTTCGATGCGCCCGTCCGGAAATTCGAACGGGGTGTGATTGCTGGACGAAAAGACAAGCATGAAGAAGGGCTCGCCCGTGGCTTTCAGCATCTTGATGCGCCGATCCGCCATGTCGAACAGATCCTCATCGCTGACCCCCCAGCTGCCGACGAAGGTCGGTGCCTTGTAGTCCTTGCGATCGACCACGCTATGGAACCCGTTACCGAGAAAGAATCCCCTCATGTTGTCGAAATGGGATTCGCCGCCATACACGAATTCATTCCTGTACCCAGAGCGCCGCAGCACGGTGGCCAGCGTGGTGAAATCCTTCTGCGATTTCGACAGCTTGACCACACTCAGCGCCGGCGTAGGCGGAAAGCCGGCCACGACCGCTTCGATGCCCCGTACCGAGCGTGTGCCGGTCGCGTACAGCTGATCGAACCAGATGCCCTGGTCGGCAAGGCGACTCAGATTCGGCGCAATCGCCCGTCCTCCGAGTTTCTCGACGAAGCCCGCACCCAGGCTTTCTTCCAGCACGATGACCAGGTTGAGCGGCTTCTCGCGCCGGACGCTGGCGATCTGCCGATGCAGCGTCGGCAGGTCATCGGACGTGAAATCAGCCGCCGCCACGCCCATCCCGCTGCGTACCCGCTGCACCATCTCCGGCAGCGCCATGTCACCGTACATCTCGCTGGATTGAGTCTCGTTCTTCAACCCGTACGCGGCTGACAGCACGGTGTAGGCTGAATTCGCCACCAGGCTGTTGACCATGGCATCGTCACTGAACGCGAACGACGCCAGGTTGGCCGGCCGGTGCTGCAGGCTCGAGCGAATCATGACGAACAGCAGTATCACCAGCAGCGGCCATGCCAGCGCCAGGGCGCGGGTGCTCCAGGAATCCACGACAGCGACGTACTGGCGAAAGTGGCCGATGACGATCCAGCTCAATCCAGCGACGCCTGCCGCGGTAAGGCAAAGCAGGCCGCGATAGCCGTTCCACAGCATTGCCCAGACCTGCTGCGGATACACCAGATACTCGAGAAAGAGACGATTCGGCCGGCTGTCGTACTCGATCAGGAATTGCGGCGTCGCAAGCTCGAGAAACACGATCGTGATCAAGCTGGCCGCGAGCCAGACGCAACTCAGCCTGGTCCACAATGGGATGCGCCGCACGACGAGGAATACCGGCAGCAGCAGTATCGCAGGGGCGGTGAACAGGCCGAGGGTAATGAAGTCGCTGCGCAGACCCTGCAACATCATGGAAAGCAGCGCGTCGGCCACATCGACCCGATCCCATTGCCACCAGATCAACGCCGCTCGCGATATTCCCAGGCAAAGAATACCCAGCAGGAAGAATCCCAGCACGGGCGAGTAAGGCCCCAGGCGTCGAATCGGCCATTCGATCGAGCGCAGGACAGCGAGCGATGCACCGAATCGCGGCAACGTCAGGCTTATCATTTATTGTTGTTCCACCTGCATCATGACGAGGCGCCACAAGACTCCTCGGATGATGGTTGCAATGTAAAGAACGCCGGCGCGGAAAAAGTCCGTCTTGCTGCCAGCGTACGCGGCGCGCCGCCTGCGCGAACGACGGCCCGATGAATAAAGGCAGGAGTATGAATTATTCCTGGAACGTTCCTACATGGCAATCTGCCATGTGCCGGCACATCCGAATCAATGCGGGCCGGATCGTCGACGCCGGCATGCGAACCCCGCCGAGCGGATCCAACGGCCATGGCCCGATAGAAGCTGCTATACTTGTTCATTGTTTTTAATAGAATTTTTTTCTCAATCTATCGAGTCCATCCGATGCCAAGATGCCGTTGATTTCCCCTCGCCAGCTGGTTCGCAGATCGATCCTGAAGTTCTGGACCTGGTTGCGGCGAGAAGGCCGGAGGGGGCGCCTCGCCCGCGGCACGGCAGCTGAACCATTCAAGGGACACATCCTGACGGCGCCGCAGATGGCGGCGCATGGCAAATCCCTGGCGCGCCAGCACCGGCTGGCACAACGCCAGCGGCCTGACGCACTCCTGGCGCGACTGAGCGACAACGAGCGGGTGCTGCAGGAAGTCAACGCCGCCCTGGCGGCGACCATCGCCGCGCGCAAGCCGGTAACACCCGCCGGCGAGTGGATACTCGACAACTTCTACCTGATCGAGGAAGAGATCCGCCTTGCGCGGCGGTTGATGCCCTTGGGCTACAGCCGCGCGCTACCGCAGCTCGAAGGCGGCGCATCGGATGGACTGCCGCGCGTTTACGAACTTGCGCTGCAAGTGATCGCACATAGCGACAGCTGGATCGATGCGCGCAGCCTGAGCGGCTTCATCGACGCCTACCAGCGTATCGCGCCATTGAAGCTTGGCGAGCTGTGGGCCATTCCCATCATGCTGCGACTGGCGCTGATAGAAAACCTGCGACGCGTCGGCGCCCACGTCGCCGAAGCCAATGCGGACCGGCGACTTGCCAACCGTTGGGCAGGCGCCATGCAGGAAGCCGCGCAGACAGAACCTGCCGACCTCATCCTCCTGGTAGCCGACATGGCACGCTCCGGCGCACCCATGACCAGCGCCTTCGTCGCCGAGTTCGCGCGGCGCCTGCAAGCCAATCCCGCCGCCTTGCGACTGCCGCTCACCTGGATCGAGCAGCACCTGGCCAGCGGCAGCCAGGAGAGCGACCAGACGATCGATGAACTGGTACAGCAAGAGATCGCGAATCAGGCCGCGGCCCAGCTTACCGTCAGTAACAGCATCAGCAGCCTGCGCCTGCTCAACACCCTGGACTGGGCCGAGTTCGTCGAGACGCTGAGCCTGGTCGAGCGCGAGCTGCGCGCGGATCCCCTGGACATCTACGCACTGATGGATTTTGCAACGCGCGACGCCTACCGCCACGTCGTGGAGCGTCTGGCGCGTACAGGAACGCACAGCGAACAGGATGTGGCACGCATCGCCGTGGAGCTCGCTCGCGACGCCTTCGTCCGCCAGCCGCAGGCAACCGATCGTCGGCGCCAGCACGTGGGCTACTACCTGCTCGATCGCGGCCTGGCGCGACTCGAGCGTGTACTCAAGCTGCGCCATCCATGGTCGCTGCGCCTGCGACGGGCGGCTGCCCGCATACCGCTCACGACGTACGGCGGATCGATCGTCACGATCAGCGCGGGCACGGCGCTGGCGCTGTTCGCAGTCAGCGGCTTTGCCGCGCTGCCGACCGCCGCGGCGATGGTGCTCGGCGCATTGTGCCTGCTCCCCGCCAGCTACCTGGCCGTTGGCATCGTGAACTGGGCGGTCACCGTGCTGGCCCTGCCGGCGCGGCTGCCACGGATGGACTACAAGGGAGGCATTCCGCAGCCCAAACGGACGCTGGTCGTCGTGCCTACTTTGCTCGACGACGCGGCGGGACTCGAATCACTGATCGAGTCGCTGGAGGTCCGCTTTCTGGGCAACCGCGACCCGGCACTGCATTTCGCGCTGCTGACCGACTTTCGAGATGCGCCTGGCGAACATATGCCGGGCGATGCGGCGCTGCTGGGGCTGGCGCGCGAGCGTATCGAGCGCCTCAACGACAAATACCCATCCGAGGCATCCGGTGGCGTGCTGCACAACAGCTTCTTTCTGCTGCATCGGCCGCGCTCTTGGAATGCCCAGGAAGGCGTATGGATGGGCTATGAGCGCAAGCGCGGCAAGTTGGCTGAGTTGAACGCACTGCTGCGCGGCGTGCCGGGCGCGGCACAGCGCTTCTCGCTCGTCGTCGGCGATACCAGCCTGCTGGGCAATGTGCGTTACGTGATCACGCTCGACACCGACACGCAGCTGCCGCGCGGCGCGGCGCGCGAGATGATCGCCGCCATGTCGCATCCGCTGAACCAGCCGCGCTTTCGCGCCGCGCGCGCCGACCAGGCACCCATCGTCGTGGAAGGTTACGGCATCCTGCAGCCGCGAGTGGAAGCGACACTGGCCGGCGCCGTACGCTCGCGCTACGCCTGGCTGTTCGGCGGACCCACGGGTATCGACCCGTACTCGCGCGCCGTCTCGGATGTCTACCAGGATCTGTTTGGCGAAGGCTCCTTCATCGGCAAGGGTATTTACGACGTCGACGCGCTCGAGCGCGTACTTGCCGGCCGGCTGCCCGAGAATCGCATCCTCAGCCACGACCTGCTCGAGGGCTGCTTTACGCGCAGCGGCCTGCTGAGCGATGTATCGCTGTACGAGGATCATCCGGGCCGCTACGCGGGCGACGTCGGGCGCCGGCATCGCTGGACCCGCGGCGACTGGCAATTGTTGCCCTGGCTGCTGCCATGGTTGCGTAAGCGCGGCAACACCGGCGGCACACGCTGGCGCCGCAATCCGCTCTCGGCCCTGTCGCGCTGGAAGCTGTTCGACAACCTGCGGCGCAGCCTGGTCCCGGTGTCCATGGTCGTCCTGCTGCCCGCCGCGTGGCTGCTGGCGCAAGACCCGGCGTCGGCCACGCTCGCATTGCTGGGCGTACTGCTCGGCCCCACGCTTGCCGCATGGGCACGCGCAGCCCTGCGCAAGCCGCCCGAAAGCAGCTGGCGGCTGCACTGGGCACTGCAGGCATCGGAAATCGGGCGAGGCCTGCTCGAATACGCCTTCCGCGTCGCCAGCCTGCCGCACTCGGCGTACTGGCAACTCGATGCGATCCTGCGCAGCGTGTGGCGCATGACGGTCAGCGGGCGCCGCCTCCTGGAATGGACGCCATCGAGTGACCTGGATGAGCGGCGGGCTCGAGGCGCGACGTTTCAGTACCCATGGGTCGCACCGCTGTTCGCACTGGTCGTGGGCGTCGTACTGGGGATCTTTCATGGTGGCGCATTGTTGGCCGCAATGCCGGTACTGCTCGCATGGCTTGGCCTGCCCCTTTTCATCGATTGGCTGGATCGGCCGCCAGCGCCGCGACAGGCCGCTCTGCAACCTGACGAGACGCTTTTCCTGCGCGCGCTGGCTCGTCGAACTTGGGGGTACTTCGAGCACTTCATCGGCCCGCAGGACCACTGGTTGCCGCCCGACAATCACCAGGACCACCCGGTCGTACGCACCGCCCAGCGTACCTCGCCGACCAACATCGGCATGGCACTGCTGGCCAATCTGGCCGCCCACGACTTCGGCTACATACTGGGCGGCGAATTGCTGGATCGCTGCGGACGTACGCTGGACACGATGGAACGCCTGACCCGCTATCGTGGTCATTTCTACAACTGGTACGACACGCAAACGCTGGAGCCATTGAGGCCGGCCTACGTCTCCACCGTGGACAGCGGCAATCTTGCCGGCTTCCTGCTGACACTGGCCACAGGCCTGGAGGAGCTGGCCCAGGCACCGGTACTCGGCAGCCACTGGTTCACGGGTCTCGCGGACACACGCCGGCTGTTGCGCGAAGCAGGCGATGCCGCTTGCGACCTCCAGGCACTCGCCGCCTTCGATGCGCAGCTGGAGCATGCATGCGCCACGCCTCCTGCAACCTTGATCGCGTCATGGCGCTGCGTCGCCGAGCTCGCCGCGCGGGCGCAGGCGCTGCAGCCGGCGACATCCACTGATGTCCAGTCCCCTGACGCCAGGCAAACCGACGACGGTGAGCCCACGGCAGCCGATGATGCGGCACATTGGGTCGCACGGCTCGTGCACCAAAGCGCAGGCGCGCGCGAAGAACTGGCGCATCTCGCACCATGGATAGCCGATTCCTCGCCTGGCTCGGCCGCCGACATACCGGTGCCCAGCCTGCGGCAACTCGCCAGTCGTGCACCCGGTGACGGCGCGGCGCGGCAGCGGCTGAGCGAAATCGAACAGCGCGTCGCGCAGGCACGCGCGATGGCGCGCATGGATCAGCGCTTTCTGTACCACGAGTCGCGCAAGCTCATGACCATCGGCTACAACCTGGATGAGCACCGGCGCGACCAGGGTTGCTTCGATCTTCTGGCTTCCGAAGCGCGGCTCGGCCACTTCGTCGCGATCGCGCAGGGCCAGGTGCCGGTGGAGAGCTGGTTCTCGCTCGGGCGCAGCATGGCGCCAGCCGCCGGGAGGCCGGCGCTGGTGTCGTGGAGCGGTTCGATGTTCGAGTACCTCATGCCGATGCTGGTAATGCCCAGCTACCGCGGCTCGCTGCTCGATCACAGCTGCCAGGCGGCCGTCGCCCGCCAGATCGAATACGGCCGCCAGCGCGGAGTGCCTTGGGGTATTTCGGAGTCGGGCTACTACGCCGTCGATGCCGCATCCAACTATCAGTATCGGCCGTTTGGCGTGCCGGGTCTTGGGCTCAAGCGTGGCTTGGCTGCGGATCTGGTGGTAGCACCCTATGCCAGCGTGATGGCGCTGATGATCGCGCCGCAGGCGGCGCTCGCCAACCTGAGGCGACTTGCCCGCGAAGGCGCCGCCGGCCGCTACGGCTTCCACGAGGCGATCGATTACACCGTCGAGCGCCTGCCGCGCGGTGCCAAGTCGGCTCTGGTGCGCTCATACATGGTGCATCACCAGGGCATGAGCCTGCTGTCCCTGCTCTGGCGGCTGCTCGATCAGCCGATGCAACGGCGCTTCGAGGCAGATCCGGAGGCCCAGGCAACCTTGCTGCTGCTGCAGGAGCGCATGCCGCAATCCAGCAGCAACGAGCCGCTGGCGAGCGACGAATTACAATCGCATCGCACACGCTCAAGCAGCGCGGGCGCGGCACGCGTCATCTCGAGTATCGATACGCCGCAGCCCGAGGTGCAACTGTTATCCAACGGCCGCTATCACGTGATGGTCACTCACGCCGGCGGCGGCTATAGCCGCTGGCAGGACCTGGCCGTGACGCGCTGGCACGAGGATGCAACGCGCGATCATTGGGGCAGCTTCTGTTACGTCCGTGATTTGAACAGCGGGCGCTATTGGTCGATCGCTCACCAGCCGACCGGTACCGCTCCCCTGCGCGCACAGGCCATCTTCACCGAGGGACGCGCCGAGTTCCGCCGTCGCGATGCCGTCGATGCCCAGGATGCCGGCATCGAAACCCACACCGAGATCGTCGTATCGCAGGAGGATGATATCGAGCTGCGGCGCGTGCGCATCACCAATCTGGCGCGCACCGCCCGCGAAATCGATGTGACGAGTTATGCCGAAGTGGCGCTGGCACCGCCGGCAGAGGACGCCAGTCATCCGGCCTTCAGCAAGCTGTTCGTCCAGACCGAGCAAATCGAGCGCCCGGCAGCAGTCCTGTGCACGCGCCGGCCCCGCACGCAGGGCGAGCAGGCGCCGTGGATGTTCCACATGATGGTAGTGCGCGAGACCGACGAGGCGGCGGTTTCGTACCAAACGGACCGGGCTGCATTCATCGGGCGCGGCAACAGCCTGGCGGCGCCATCGGCCATGCGGCAACGCGGACCGCTGAATGGCCACCACGGTTCGGTGCTTGATCCCATCGTGGCCGCTCGCTGCCAGCTCCTGCTCTCGCACGGCACATCAGTGACCATCGATCTGGTGACGGGTGTGGCCAAGTCGCGCGCGGAATGCGTGGCGCTGGCGATGCGCTACCAGGACCGGACCATGACCGACCGCGTGCCCGACATGGCCTGGACGCATGACCAAGTCGTGCTGCGCCAGCTGAATGTCAGCCAGGACGATGCGCAGCTGTACGCCAGGCTCGCGGGAGCGATCCTCTATGCCAATGCGCGCCTGCGTGCCGACGCGGGCGTGCTGCTCGCCAATCGCCGCGGTCAATCGGCCTTGTGGGGACATTCGATCTCCGGCGATCTGCCAATCGTGTTGCTGCGTATCGGCAGCATTGCCAACCTCGAGCTGGTGCGGCAAATGATACAGGCGCACGCCTGGTGGCGGGTCAAGGGCCTGGCGGTGGACCTGGTGATCTGGAACGAGGACCGGGATGTCTATCGGCAACAACTGCATGAACAGATACTCGGGCTGGTCAGCGGGCTTGCGGGACACGCCGTCGAGCGCCCGGGCGGCATCTTCGTACGCCACATCGGGCACATGCCGCGCGAGGACCGCATACTGCTGCAATCGGTGGCCCGGGTAATCGTAAGCGACCGCAGTGGTTCGCTTGCGGATCAACTCGATCAAGCCCTGGCCGCGGCGCGCACGCTGCCGCCCAGAATGCCGGCGGGCGGGCTGGCGCGTACCCCGGCACGGGTGCCCGCGACGGCTTCCCCAGCGACTGCCGCGATTGAACCGCCCGCCATGCAGCTGTTCAATGGTATCGGCGGCTTCAGCGCCGATGGCCGCGAGTATGTGATCGCGCCGATCGACGACCAGCCGACGCCGGCGCCCTGGTGCAACGTGCTGGCCAATCCGCATTTCGGCAGCGTGGTGTCCGACACCGGCAGCGCCTATACCTGGTGCGAGAATGCGCACGGCTTGCGCCTCACGCCCTGGCACAACGATCCACTGACCGACGACACCGGAGAGGCAATCTTCCTGCGCGACGAGGACAACGGCTATTCATGGTCCCCGACCACGACGCCGCGGCCCGGTCGTGCCGGCGCCGCCCGTCCTGTCACGCGACATGGTTTCGGCTACAGCGTGTTCCAGCATGTCGAGGACGGCATGGAAAGCGAGCTCACGGTGTTCGTTGCCATCGATGCACCGGTCAAGTTCACGCGACTGCGCCTGCGAAATCGCTCGGGTCGCACGCGCCGGCTGTCCGCCTTCGGCTATGTCGAATGGGTGCTTGGCGACCTGCCTACCCACACTTCGATGCACGTCGTCACCGAGATCGATCGCGATAGCGGCGCCGTGCTGGCACGCAACCGCTATCACCCCGAGTTCGGCGCCTGGGTCGCATTCTTCGACATTGCCGAACCGCCGCGCAGTATCACCGGCGACCGCACGGAGTTCATCGGCCGCCATCGCAGCCTGCGCGCGCCGGCGGCACTGGAGCGCAGCAGGCTATCGGGCAAGGTCGGCGCAGGATTGGATCCTTGCGCAGCAATCCAGGCGCAGTTCGAACTGGCAGACGGCGAGGAACGTGAAATAGTGTTCCGCCTGGGCGCCGGTCAAGGATTGGAGGAGGCACGCGATCTGTTGCAGCGCTTTGCCATGCCGGATGCGGTCGACGAAGCGCTGGCTGCCGTGGAGCGCTACTGGGCGCGCACGCTGGGCGCGGTGCAAGTGAAAACCCCCGAACCCGCGCTCGACTTGCTGGTCAACGGCTGGCTTGTCTACCAGACCCTCTCCTGCCGTTACTGGGCGCGCAGCGGCTATTACCAATCCAGCGGCGCCTACGGATTTCGCGACCAGTTGCAAGATACGATGGCGCTGCTGCATGCCGAGCCGAAACTTTTGCGCGAGCACTTGTTGCGTAGCGCCGCACGCCAGTTCATCGAGGGCGACGTCCAGCACTGGTGGCATCCGCCAGGCGGGCGCGGTGTACGCACGCGCTGCTCCGACGACTACCTGTGGCTGCCGTTGGCCCTCTGCCGTTATGTCGAGGGCACCGGCGATGAGAGCGTACTGGAGGAAGTCGTACCCTTCCTGGAAGGTCCACCCGTACCGCCTGGCGAAGAGTCCTATTTCGATCTGCCAACGCTCTCCAGCCAGTCCGCGTCGCTTTACCAGCACGCTGTTCGCGCCATCGAGCACGGCTTTCGCTTCGGCGCACATGGCCTGCCATTGATGGGCGGCGGCGACTGGAACGATGGCATGAACCTGGTTGGAATACAGGGCCGCGGCGAGAGCGTGTGGCTGGGCTTCTTCCTGTGCGAGGTCCTGCGCCGGTTCGAGCCGCTCGCACGCGCGCGGGGAGACTCCGCCTTCGCCGAGCGCTGCGCGCACGAGCGTGCACGGCTCGCACACGACATCGAACGACACGGCTGGGATGGCCAGTGGTGGCGGCGCGCGTATTTCGATGACGGCACACCGCTGGGATCGGCATCGAATACCGAATGCCAGATAGACTCGATCGCGCAGAGCTGGTCGGTCCTCTCCGGCGTCGGCTCCCCTGAGCGCACTCGCCAGGCGATGGACGCGCTGGACGCACGCCTGGTGCGGCGCGAGCAGGGACTGGTGCAATTGCTGGACCCGCCTTTCGACGTCGCGGAGCCGAATCCCGGCTACATCCGCAGCTATGTTCCCGGCGTGCGCGAAAACGGCGGACAGTATACGCACGCTGCAATCTGGGCCGCGATGGCGTTCGCCGTGCAAGGTGACCACGAGCGGGCCTGGGAGTTGTGGCGCATGATTCAGCCCATCGGCCACGCCGCCAACGCGCAGGATGCGGCGCGATACAAGGTAGAGCCGTACGTGGCCAGCGCTGATGTGTATTCGGTGGCGCCGCATACGGGGCGAGGCGGCTGGTCGTGGTACACCGGCTCGGCAGGTTGGCTGCTGCGCCTGGCGCTGGAGTCCCTGCTGGGGTTGCGCCGAACAGCCAATCAGCTGCACTTCGAACCTTGCCTGCCATCGACCTGGCAATCGTTCAGTTTGACCTACCGCCAGGACAGGACCAGCTGGCATATCACCGTCACGCAACACGACGGGCAGTGCACGGAACCGCTGCTTACTCTGGATGGGGTGCCGCAGTCGACGGCGGTGCTCGAGCTGGTCGAAGACGCACGCCAGCACAGGGTGCAGTTCGATCTGCCACGTGGCTACACGGCAGTCACATCGAAGGATGGCGCGGCCACCGAGTGAACCTCGGCGGGCGCGCTGCTCAAGCTTGAATCAAGCTTGGCGCAATTTGCGTTCCAGGGCGCCGCGGCTTGCGCCGCGACGCCCTGGGTGATCGATGAAACCAGGAATCAGTGAACCAGGCTCGCCGTCGTATGGCTCAAGTGCTGCACGACCTCGAGTGCGCGCTCCACGTTCACCGTCGGCGACAGGCCACCCAGCGTGGCGGCGATCTTGCCGTCCGGCGTCACCACGAACGTGGTGCGCTCGGTGAATCCATGACCGATTTCCTCGCCACGGGTGTTCTTCTGGCCTTCCTTCCCTTCCCGTACGGACAGGTCGTAGGACTTGGCGATCTTGCCGTCGAGGTCGGAGGCGACCGGGACCTTCCCGCCGCAATACTCCGGATCCGCGGAGAACTCATTCAGGGTCTCGATGTTGTCCAGCGAGACGCCGATGATGCTGGCGCCCGCGGCGGTGAACTTGTCGTGGTTGACGGCGAAGGTGCGCGCCTGAACATTGCAGCCGCCGGTAAAGGCCGAGGGGTAGAAGTACACCACCACCGGGCCTTTCTGCAGCGCCTCCTGCAAGGAAAAGGTGAATGGCTGGCCCGCGAGCGAGGCAGGCGCCTTGAAGTCGGGCGCATTGTCTCCTTCCTGCAAAGCCGCGGCGGCGGGTAGCGCCAGTGCGGTGGACAACAGGCCAGTCAGCAGTAAACGTTTGATTTGTGTATTCATGAGCAGCCTCGCGAGCGTGTTTGGAAGTCAGTGCCTGAACAGGCCGAAAAAATAGAACCCATCGATCACCCTGAACCGATCACAGCCGCGTCGGGGCGGGATCAGTTGCCGGCCGGCCCGGCTATCGTACCGGCGAATATGCCAGCATCCTCGATCGCCGTCAGCTTCGACGCCGGCGAGCGCAGCTCCTGCGCCCAGGCGTCCAATTCGTCGTGCGACAGCGGACCAAGCTTGGTACGTACGATCCGGCCCTGCGCATCGAGCAATACCGAGTATGGCAACACGCCGCTATCCTCGCCGAACAAGGCCGCGGTTCCCGGTTTGTCTTCCGCAAACCCCTCGATCAGGATGGGGAAGCTCACCGGGACGCGCTCCAGGAACGCATGCACCGCATCGACTTCGTCCATGGCGATCCCGACGACGCGCACCCCATGGCTGGCCTGGGATTTCGAAAACGCGTCCAGATCGGGCATTTCCTTGACGCACGGTGCACACCAGCTGGCCCAGTAGTTGATCAACAGCGGCTGTCCCGACCATTGCTTCAGCATCTGGTGCTTGCCCTGCAGATCGAGCAGTGGAATATCCAGCGCCGCCGCGACCGCCTGTTTCTGCGCCGCGCCGGCATCGTCCTTCGATGACGCGACAGCAGCTGGTTGCAGCCCCATCATGATCAGCGCGAGCAACACAGGGGGCCAATGCAGCGAAGCAGACAGATTCAACACGAGCGATCTCCTAAATCCAATGCGGCCTCGATCGGCGTCGAGGCGCAGCTCGCACCGCTGGCAGCGATGGCGGACCCGGAAAGAATAGCGCACGCTGCCACGCACGTATATCGACCGACACCGCAGCGTGGCGGCGATTCGATACCAGCCACACCGCGTGGCCGGACGGCGGGCAGGGCGAAAGGTTTCCCGCGTCGCTCGTGCCAGCCTGTTGCGCCCCCTGCCCTGGGTCGATCCGCAGCGGGAAATCGCACGATGACAAAGCACCGCCAGCGGCCATCTCTTGGCAGAGACAATGCACGATGTCGCCAGGAGAGAGCACGATCATGCACAATGAAACCTAAATGTGTTCCATCACCGCTGAGCGCGTCACGCCCATGTCCTGCAGGACCACCACGGCGACCGGGACCCCAGGGCGCTGTCGCCGATGAACGAACCACTCCCGCACCGGCTCGCAGAAATAGTCATTGCAGACGTTCGAGCGCAGATCACGCGGCAGTGCACAACCACCGGCGCCGTGATAGACGCAGGATCCCGCGGCATGCCGCGCGGGCAGTGCGTCCAGATAAGCGGCAACCAGCCCTTCCTCACTCAAGTCCGGCCATTGCGACTGGACACGCGCGATGGTCCGCTGGTCGATGAAGGCACGAGAGCCTCCCAGCCGGCAGCAATAGCCGCGGCAAGTGGCGCACACACCGGCGGCCGAGGGGCGCGGCAAATCGACCTGGCCGGCGATGGCTGGTGCGTCCGCGCTGCTTGCGGTGCCGGCGCTACTTTCAAGGTCTTCCGTGCCTGGTACATCGAACATGACGTTCCCGCCTGCTGCACAGTCGGCGATCACTTGGCGCAGATGCCGGGAGAAACTCTGCCGCAGCACTTCGGGGACCGGCTCTATCGCTGAATCGAGCCCCGTAAGCTGCAGCAGATACGGAGCGCGCGCACGAAGCTCGGGGCGCTGGCTCAACAATGCCTGGAAATGAGCCCTGGCGACCGCCGCCCCGGCCGCCTTTGCTTCGGCGTGCTGCTTCTCATACCATCTTTTTGCCGCGATCGAACGACATTCGAATCGATCGCAGTATCGGCCACGCGCTCGCTGGTGAACATTCAATCCACAGCCGCAGGCAATACACTGCATCGGTAGCCCCTCCTCACTGCGTAACTTCCACTCCCAATACCGGCCAGGCACGTTCAATGCCGGGCAGACGAAGTACTGGCATGACAAACGTTTTTGCATTCAAGACCCTGGCACTCTTTGCCATTACCGCGGTGGCGGAAATCGTCGGCTGCTATCTGCCATATCTGTGGCTGAAGAAAAATGGCCCACCCTGGCTGCTCATTCCCGCCGCCGCCAGCCTGATACTGTTCGTCTGGTTGCTGGCACTGCATCCGGCCGCATCAGGTCGAGTCTACGCTGCCTATGGCGGCGTCTATGTCGCCATGGCGCTATTGTGGCTATGGAAGATCGATGGCGTGCCGCTCACTACGTGGGATATCACAGGCGCCGCCGTGGCGATCACCGGCATGGGCATCATCGTCCTGGGCTCATGGCGGGCCTGACCCTGGCGTGCAGCGACTTCGATGCCGGCCCTCACAACCCTTTCTGGAATGATTTCCTGCAGGCGCTCTGCCGCGGCAGAGCGCAGACGGACCGCCTTGCTCGAACCACCACGAGCGGTCCCATGCAAGACTGGAACTGACATCGATGCAGCCGAGGTTCGTCATCAGATCCTCGACTCGGTGACGGAGAGTTGCCCACGCACGCGACGCGTGCCCCGCGGCCTGCGCTCCCATCAATCATTCGTTGCGGACTTCACGGGATCTTCTCCGGCTGCCAGCAGTTAGTTAGCAGCGGCCCGATTCGGCGACGGATCGATCCGCATCAATCGAACACTTGCACGGAGACATCGATGAATAAAGATATCGTGAAGGGCAATTTCACTCAGCTCAAAGGGAAAATCAAACAACAATGGGGAAAGCTGACTGACGACGAGATCGATCAGATGGAAGGACACGCAGACGTTCTTGCGGGGAAACTGCAGGAACGGTATGGCTTGGCGCGCGATGAAGCCGAGCGCCAGGCAAAAGAGTTCCGCAGTCGCAACGACTGGAATTGAGACGGACGCGCCCGGCGCACCGTCTGACTCTTTGAACGACGCGGCGTGATGCGCCCGGGCGGTGGCTCGGCGCGCATCACGCCTTTTACTATCGCCATCCGGGGGCCTTTGGCCGTTGCCATGCGAGCCTGTGGCGGCTCCTATTCGAGCCTTCGGCCGGCTATCATCCGGGTCGTCGCCGGCGTGACGGCGGACGTTCCATGATAAGTTCGCGCACATCCGTAGCACCAAGCGGCGATCATCGAGGATCCACATGACGTTGACCCTGTATGGCATCAAGAATTGCGACACGATGAAGAAAGCAAGAACGTGGCTGGACGAGAATGGCATCGAATACCACTTTCATGACTACAAGAGCGCTGGCGTCGATCGCGCCGATCTGGAGCGATGGTGCGAGGCGCTGGGATGGGAGACCGTGCTCAATCGTGCGGGCACCACGTTTCGCAAGCTGCCGCAGTCGGACAAGGCGATGCTGGACGCGCCCCAGGCCATTGCGCTGATGCTGGCCCAGCCGTCGATGATCAAGCGCCCGATGCTGGATCTGGGAAGCAAGGTAGTCGCCGGATTCAAGCCCGAGATCTATGCACGCACCCTATCGGCGCGATAGCGGCTTGTCGCAGCCGTGTGCGGCGGCGGCAAGCCCCCCCTCTGCATAGTCGACCGCAACGATCCGGGAGCGGATCGACCGAGCCGCTGAACCCAGCGCCTGCCTGGGAGTACACTGTGCGCACGGCAATGTACTTGGGAGTGGCGGACGGTGAAGATCGAAACAATATCCGTGCGGGTCGGGCGCGAGATTGAAGCCGTGACTGGCGCGGTATCGCCGCCGCTGCACTTCAGCACCACTTTCGAGCGCGATGCCGATGGTGCGTTCTCGCGCGGATATACCTATGCCCGCCCCGACAACCCGACGCGCCATGCGCTGGAAGAATGCATCGCCGCGCTTGAAGGCGGGGAAGACGCAACTGCCTACGCATCCGGTTCGGCTGCATCGCTCGCGGTCTTCAGCTTGCTTCGACCGGGCGACCATGTGGTGGCGCCGGTCGAAGTGTTTCACGGCACAGCCAAGCAGCTGCGCGACATCTTCCAACCGCTGGGTGTACGCCACTCCTTCGTCGACATGGCGGATCTTGCAGCCGTCCGCCAGGCCTTGAGCGCGGACACCCGCCTGGTCTGGGTCGAAACGCCGTCCAACCCCATGCTGAACGTAAGCGACATCGCCGCAATCGCAGCTCTGGCGCATCACCGCGGCGCCCTGCTTTGCTGTGACAATACGTTTGCCACGCCGGTATGCCAGAGACCGATCGAGTACGGCGCCGACCTGGTCATGCATTCGACCACGAAATATTTCGGCGGCCACAGCGATGTCATGGGAGGCGCCGTGGTGACGCGCCAGCGCGGCGATCTGTCCGAGAAGCTGCGCGATTACCAGGCGACCGCCGGCAGCGTGCCCTCGCCGTTCGACTGTTGGCTGCTGCGGCGCAGCCTTGCCAGCCTGGCATGCCGCGTACGTGCGCAGACGAAAAGCGCCGAGCGCATAGCCCGCCACCTGAGCGAGCATCCCGCAGTCGAGCGCGTATTCTATCCTGGGTTGGCATCCAACCCAGGATACGAACTCGCGTGCCGGCAAATGCCTGGCGGATTCGGAGCGATGCTTTCGTTCTGTGTCCACGGCGGCCGCGAGCAGGCCTTCGCCGCCGCCGCCAGGATGCGTCTGTTCATCCGCGCGACCAGCCTGGGAGGAGTGGAATCGCTGGTCGAGCATCGCGCCTCGGTGGAGGGACCGCACACGGTGACACCGCAGAACCTGCTGCGGCTATCGATCGGCCTGGAGCATGCGGATGATCTGATCGCCGACCTGGATCAAGCGTTGCGCGAGCGCTGACTCGCGCCATGGAACGACACGCCGCGCGGCGGACTGCAATGCCGGGCGCACAGGTGTACCAAGCCGAGGCCGAATGATGATGAAGGGCTCACCGATCACGATCCGCGAGATCGATCACGTGGTTCTGCGCAGCAGCAACCTGCAACGGCTGCAGCGCTTCTATTGCGACGTCCTGGGTTGCACCGTGGAGCGCTCGCAGCCCGAAATCGGCCTGATTCAACTACGCGCCGGCCGGTCCTTGATCGATCTGCTCGAGCGCGCGCCGCGGCAGACGCAGGGCGTCCCGCGGGACGCCGACCTCGACACCGGCCGTAACGTCGGCCGCAACATGGATCACTTTTGCCTGCGCCTGGAACCCTTCGATGCCGAAGCGATCCGCGCGCATCTGCAGCGATGCGGCGTCATCCCCGGTGTAGTGGCCAGCCGCTACGGCGCCGAGGGTGAAGGTCCATCGATCTATATCGACGACCCGGACGGCAATACCGTGGAACTGAAAGGACCGCCGATGCCGGACCAGATCCCCGACCAAACCTCGGGCCGCGTCATCGCCAACGGCCCAGGCTGACGGGCTGACGGGGTCCCGCAGCCTTCAACGCTTGATTCTTCAAGGTTCATTGGCGACCCGCGGACAGTTGCCACGGCGGTGCGATCGCGCGCCGAGCGGATGATCACGGCCACGACGCTGTCACAGCGGACGCCGCATCTCGCGTGCAGCCATCACTGCTCGGTTGGAAGCTTGCTGGCCAGCCACGCATCCAGATCGCCATCCAGGTGCAGCAGGCGCGTATAGCCGTTATCGAGAAATCTCTGGATGGCCTGCTCGGAGCGCCCGCCCGAGGTGCAATAGACAACGATGTCCTTGTGTGCCGCCGACGGCAATTCCGAAATTCGCGCCGGCAACTGCGCGTACGGAATATTCACCGCGCCCGGGAGATGGCCTGCCGCGAATTCTTCGGGGGCACGCACGTCGAGCAGGATCATCGAATCATCCTTGCCCTGGATTCGCTTCAAGAGCGCAGCTTGATCGATCTTCACCGTGTCCTGGGCCTGGGCCGCCGGCATATTCACCAGCCCTCCCAGCATCACCACAACGACGGCGGCCCTGAACAGGGCCGCGCATGACGCGGGCCACCGTCCATTGCACAGCAGCGGTATTGTCGTCATCAGTGCTTGCCTGGCTCCATTTTCACACCGCGCCGCTCCCAGGCGATATACGCCAGGATCGCGGTCATCTTCGGATCATCGGCCGCAAGCGGCTCTCCCTCCAACGGATTACGCAGGCACCAGTTGACCATCTCCCACATGTTGGCAACCTTGCCCAGCTGTTTCTGGAACTTGGGATACGTCTCCGGATGCGTGTTGGCCGCGTTCGGATGGCACTGCGCACAGGCGACGCCATTCGTACCCAGATCGCCACTGGTCCACAGCGAGCGGCCCTCCTTCACCACGCCCTGGAACTGCGCCTCCCAGCGCTGCAGGTCCTGCGGCGTGAACTCATCGGCATGGGCCGCTGGCGCGGCGACGCAGGCCAGTGCGGCGCAAATGCTCAGGACGGCGCGGAAAATACGAGCAGATTTCATGATGGATTCCTAATTCTTTGGGGCCGCTCAGTAATGAACCTGAGGCGCGATGCGCGCGTCCGGATCCTGATAGGTCTTGTCTACCGGATGCCCGAGCTGCGGATCGAATGCAACCGTGCGCGTCTGATTGTTGTACAGGTTGTAGTTCATGGCCGCGCGGCCGGTATGCACATCGATGAACTGCCAGCCGGTGGCGTCGCGCTCGAAGAACGGGTCGCCGCGATTCATCTGGACAGTAAGCTTGGGCAGCAGCTGCTGCGCCTGGGCATAGCTTTGCGGATAAGGCCAGGGCCAAGCGGTCGCCATCGCCGAGGTAAAGGCAATATTGCCGATCTGGTTGTACTGAATCTGATGGACGTGACCGTAGAACACAGTCACTTTGTCGAACGGCGCCAACAGCGCCTGCACCTGTTCGGCATCCTCGGTCCAGAAATTCCACCCCTTGTAGATCTTCTGCAGGGGCGAATGCGAGAACACGATGATCGGCGTGTCTTTCTTGACGCGCGACAGATCCTTGCGCAGCCACTCGCGCTGCTTGTCGCCCACCATGAACGGCGAGCCATTAGGATTGTCCAGGCCGGACATCTCCGCCATGCGCTGTTCGGCCGTCGGCCATCGATCGAACGTCCATTCATCATAGGTCAGGATGCTGTTGAGCACGACGAAGTGCACACCCTTGTGATTGAAGCTGTAGTACTGCTTGCCGAACAACTTCGACCAGTACTTGCCCAGGTCGAGGTAGTAATCGTGCTCGCCCATTACGTGGTAGACCTTGCCGTTCAGCCTGGACAGCATCTCGGCGCCATGGTCGAGCTCAGCCTTGTTGCCCATCTGCGCCAGGTCGCCGCCGTACATGATGAAGTCCGGACGCGGTGAGAGCAGGTTGGTCTCGGCGATGGCACGGATCAGGCCGCGGTCCCAGTTGCGTACGAACTGCGTGCCCTTGATCTGCTGCAGATGCGAGTCCGAAATGTAGGCGAAGGTAAAGTTGTCGTTGGAATTCGCGAACGCCAGCTCGACCATGGTCATGGGCAGGGCTGCGGCGCCGACAGCAGCGGTCGTCGTCTTCAGAAAGCTGCGGCGGTCGTAGATGATGCTCATGACTGGGGGCCTCCGGCGCTCGTCGAGCTCAAGGATGAGGATGGTGAAGGGGTGGTGGAAGCCGCAGCGCCGGCCGGCGCGTTGGCCGAATCGGCGGCGCCGGCGGTGCGAACCGGCGCGCCGCTCTTGACGTTGCATGAGGTCGCATCGAGCGAGACCTGCTGCAGGGCGAATTGTGGACTGGTGAGCGTCTCCAGGAACGCCACCAGATCGCTCATTTCATCCTCTGTCAGATTGAGCGGGCGTATGCCGCCGCTCAGGTAATCGTTGACCGGATCGTCCTTGTTGGTCACGCCACCGTTGTTGTAGTGCTCGACCACGTCGCGCAAGGTCGCCAAGCTGCCGTCGTGCATGAACGGCGCGGTGACCGCGATGTTGCGCAAGGTGGAGGTCTTGAACGAACCCAGCTCGTCCAGCGTGTCGGTCACGGCAAAGCGCCCCAGCTCCGACGCCTTGGGATCCGAGAGTACCGCCACATCGACATCGACGCCGCGCGCCTTCGCTTCCAGGAAGGCCGGCGCAAACTGCAGCACTTCATCCTGGATGCGATTGATCCCGACGCCGATATTGTGGAAACGGTTGTCGGTGAACAAGGCATGGTCATGCTCGATCACATGGCAGGACACGCAGCGTCCCTTGTTCAGGAACACGTCGAATCCACGCTTCGCCTGGGCGCTGATTGCCTCCTCTTCGCCGGCAAAATACCAGCGATCGAACGGCGAATCGCCGCTGACGATCGTGCGCTCGAAGCTCGCGATCGCCTGCTGCACTTCCTTCATCGTGACCTGCGCCGGCTCCTTGTCGAACGCCGCGCGAAACATTTCCACGTAATCAGGATCCGTGCGCACGACCTGCAGCACCGGATCGTGGTTCACCAGCCCCATCTCGACCGGGTTGATGATCGGATGCTGGGCCTGATCTTCCAGGTCGGCCGAGCGACCGTCCCAGAACAGCGACGAGAAGTACGCCGCATTGATGATGGTCGGGGAATTGCGGGTACCGGTCAGCTGGTTGATGCCTTCCGAGGTGACCAGCGGACTGTCGGTGAACGCTTTGCTGGGCTCGTGGCAGGTCGCGCAGTTCACATCGCCGGTGCTGCTGAAGCGCATGTCGTTGAACAGCTTGTCCCCGAGCGCAATTTTCTGTGGTGTCTGGGGGTTGTCCGCCGGAATCGGCACAGGCGGCAGCCCCAATGGTTGTGCGCTCAGATGAACTGACGCCAAGCCGGCGCATATCAGCACCAGCGTTCTAAAAACCGCTCCCATCCCGAATCTCCCCGAAAATAGTTCGGGGATAAACTTAGACTAAGTCTAAGCCATGTGCAAGTATTACCGACTCCTCCCGCTCCCCCCGGAATTCATGTCGAGGCCAGGCGCTGCAGTGCGTCTCCCGTCACGCGAAACGTCGTCCATTCACCCAGACGCTTCGCCCCCAGCGCCTCATAGAAATCGATGGCACGCTGATTCCAGTTCAATACCGCCCATTCAAAGCGCCCACAGCCGCGCTCGAGCGCGGTACGCGCCAGATGCCGCAGCATGGCGGCGCCATGGCCTTGACCGCGAAACGCCTGCCGGACGTAGAGATCTTCGAGATACAGTCCCGGCTTGCCGAGAAAGGTGGAAAAGCTCTGGAAATAGAGCGCGAAGCCCACCACTTCATCGCCCAGGCGGGCCATCACGACCTCGGCGCCGGGCCGCGGGCCGAACAGGCCCTCATGCAGTTGTGCTTCGCTGGCGGTCACTTGATCGAGCAGATGCTCGAACTCGGCCAACTCTCGTATCAGCCGCAGGATGGTCGGCACATCGGCCGGTTCGGCTGCCTCGATTCGTATCCTCATGCCGGCATCCCCACTCCTCGATGGCTTTCGCGCATAGCTTGCGAGGTTAAGTGAATCGATATATTTTGGGCGCGTAGCTCGTAACTCATGACCGAAGAGTCAACAATTACTAAACGATGAGTGAAGCGACGAAACTGCCCCTGAACGCTTTGCGGGCTTTTGCAGCGGTCGCTGACCATCTGAGCTTCACCGGCGCCGCCCAGTCGTTGAATGTTACGACCGCCGCCATCAGCTCGCACGTCAAATCCCTGGAAGAGTTTCTCGAAACCCCGCTCTTCATCCGCCACAGCCGGGCGGTGCGGCTGACGCCGCAAGGCGCACGCCTGCTGCCGGGTGTGCGGCGCGGCCTGGGCGAATTGAGCCATGCCGTCGAGCAGCTGCGCCAGGATCGCAGCAGCGGCTTGCTCAACATCAGCCTGCTCGGCTCGTTCCTGCAAAAATGGCTGCTGCCCCGGCTCGGCGACTTCCACCACAAGCACCCCGAAGTGGATTTGCGATTCAGCGCCAGCCGCGAACTGGTCGATTTCATGCAGACCGATTTTCATGCGGCAGTTCGCTACGGCAATGGCAGCTGGCCGCCACTGCGCGCTGAAAGACTGCTGGAGGATTGGGTCTTCCCGGTGACCAGCCCGAGCCTGTTGGCGACATTGGGGCCGATAGAAACCCTCGGCGACCTGAGCAAATATCCCCTGCTACACAGCGCCGGCGAACCCTGGGCCCACTGGTTGCGCCGCCTAGGCGGCGACACCATGCAGATCGAACGCGGTCCGGTACTGAATGATTCCGCATCGATCCTGGCGGCCGCCGAGCAAGGGCATGGACTGGCGCTCGCGCGCTGGTCCCTGGTAGCGGGCGACCTGGCATCCGGACGGCTGGTGCGGCCATCCGGACAGAGCGTGCGGCAGCACAACGCTTACTATTTCGTCGCCCCCGCGCACCACTTCGAGCTACCGAAAGTCATTCGCTTCCGGACCTGGCTGACGGGGGTGTGCAGCGAGTTTCCACCGCCCGAGGGCGAACGGCTCGAGCCGGCGCCCGACACGGCTCCCTAGCCTCCGGACACACCACGCGCGGGTTCAAGATGCGCGCCGCCGCCAGGGCGCGCGGCACGTTCGTAGGACAAAATCTGCACCGGCCAGGGCACTTCAGGATGCTTGGTTACTCAAACAATCCGAGCAATTGCTTTGAATATTTTTCCCGACACGACACAATTGACGTCCTTGACTGATTTTTAAACCGTCAAACCACAATCCGAACGTTTAAAGGGCCCATGCATGAAGATGAATAAGAGACTGACTATCGCGACACTGCTGAGCTTGAGCGCAGTGCTGGCCGCCTGCGGCGGGCAGGAATCCCCGAGCGTCGCGCAGCCGGTAGCGGATGCGACGGCGATGCCGGAAGCGGCACCCGCGGTAGCCGAAGTGATCGAGACCCGGCAGGAGGGCTACAAGGGCTTGGGCCGCGAGTTCAAGAGCATCTCGGATGCCATGAAAGCCGGCAAGACCATGGAGCCGACTTTCCTGGATTCGGCTCGCATCGTCGCCGATACGGCGCAGCAGCAGCCTCACCGATTCCCTGTCGGCAGCGGCATGGAATCCGGTGTCGAGACCGCGGCCAAGGCCGAAATCTGGGAGCGTCCCGAAGAGTTCGCGGAGTTGCACGACAAGTTCATCGAATCCAGCGGGGCACTGCTCGCCGCTGCCGAAGCCGGCCACGCGGAAGACTTCGCCGCCCAGTTCAGCGCCACCGGCGAGTCGTGCAAGAACTGCCACCAGACATTCCGCGCCAAGAAAGACTGAAGCATTCCCCTGGGAGATTCACGCCAGGGGAAACCCCTGACTCGATCGACCACCCTGCATTCTCCCCGCCACCCGGCGGGGAGAATGCAGCCTCGTCAACGTTCAGCGTCCCCGCGGCGCGCTCGGTGACGCCGGCCGTTTTGGCGCGCCCAGCGCCTCTTCCAGCGCGCGCGTCAGCGGCCTGAGGAAGAATGAATCACGCGGCATCAGGTCGACCGCAACACCATGGCACGCCAAGGCATCGGCAACCACCGGGCCGATCGCCGCCACGCGGGTGTGCGCCAGTGCAGCGCGCGCCAGCTCGGCGGGGCCGGCTGCGAACAGGCGCTCGACCTGTGCGCCGCTGGTGAAGGCGATGACATCCACCTCCCCCGCCGCCATGCGCGCCAGCAACGCTCGCACAGCCTGGTCGTCGGACTCGCTGGCGTAGACATAGGGCGCGACCGCGCGCACCTGCGCGCCGGCCTGTTCGAGAAAGTCGATCAGCAGTCGAT
Organism: Steroidobacter denitrificans; assembly: GCA_040395055.1. Classification (GTDB taxonomy): domain Bacteria; phylum Pseudomonadota; class Gammaproteobacteria; order Steroidobacterales; family Steroidobacteraceae; genus Steroidobacter; species Steroidobacter denitrificans_A. The sequence continues at coordinate 565 of JBEBRC010000014.1, read as the reverse complement.
TCGGCGCTGTGCCATACAACTGTACGCCAACCGTACGGCCGCCAAGATCGTCTTGTTTCAGCGCGGTGATGACGCCCGGCGTGGTTGGTGTCTGCGCCGTGATATCCGGCTTGAGCCCCAGTTCGCGCAGCACACGCGCCGGCTTCGGTCCGCGAGTGATCTTGCGCACCTGCCCCAGTCGCTCGATGAAAGCCATGCGCCATTGCGGCTGGTTGCGATCGATGCACGCCAGCAGCCGCCGCAATCCTTCTCCCGTCAGCAGGATCAGGTCGTCGCAACCGAGCGCACCTTCCTGCTCACCGAAGGTGAACCAGCGTATCCACTCCAGTACCGGCCGCGCATCCGGCGCATCGCGAATCGCCACCAGCGGGCAACGCAGCACCGAAGCACCGCGCCGTTCGAGCAGGCCCGCGAATACATCCAGCTCCCGGGTTTCCGGGACCGCGACGATGCGACCTGTGAGCGTTTGTTCGACCATGGCGCGCAGCATGACGTACCGATGGCCATGAAGGGAAACTGTGCTGCCGGTGCGCGGGATGCGGCACGGATCTTTCACCATGCGCCG
>JBEBRC010000013.1:0-31716 GCA_040395055.1 Steroidobacter denitrificans | reverse complement strand
TGCGGCGCGCGCACAGGAGGGCGGGAAATGATCGCTCGGATTACGGATGCGCGAGATTTCGGCCGGGTTGCGGTGCTGATGGGCGGGGTGTCCACGGAGCGCGAGGTGTCGCTGCTGTCAGGACGGAACTGCCTGGAAGCATTGCAGCGACGCGGGGTCGATGCCTATGCGGTCGATGGGATTCCCGCACTGCTGCAGCAGATCGCCGCCGGAGGTTGCCAGCGCGTGTTCAATATCCTGCACGGCGGCGATGGCGAGAACGGCGTACTGCAGGGGCTGCTGGAAGCGATGCGGATGCCCTACACGGGCTCCGGCGTACTGGGATCGGCCTTGACGCTCGACAAGATCCGCACCAAGCAGGTCTGGTTGTCTTTGGGGCTGCCCACGCCGCGTTATGCGCGCCTCCTGGGCGAGAAGGATTTCGATGCCGCGGCGCGCACGCTGGGCTTGCCGTTGATCGTCAAGCCTGCCTGCGAGGGGTCGAGCGTCGGCGTCAGCCGCGTGTTCGAGGAGCGCGATCTGGCGCAGGCCGTCGCGCTTGCTGCCAGCTATCCCGGCGAGCTGCTGATGGAACAATTGATAGAAGGCGAGGAGTACACGGTCGGCATCCTGGGCGACGAGGCCTTGCCCTCGATCCGTATCGTGCCGGCCGGCGAGTACTACGACTACCACGCCAAGTACGTTGCCGAGGATACCCAGTACCTGTGCCCGGGACTGCAGGGCGAGCCGGAGGCGCAGATGCGCGCGCTCGCGCTGCAGGCCTTCGCGGCTGCCGGTTGCAGCGGCTGGGGCCGGGTGGATTTGATGCGCGACCGCCGCGGCGTGAACCATCTGCTGGAAGTGAATACCGCGCCGGGCATGACCAGTCACTCGCTGGTGCCCAAGGCGGCGCAAGCCTGCGGTATCGAGCTCGATGAACTGGTGTGGCGCATCCTCGAGAGCAGCTTCGAGCAGGCCCGGGCAGGAGGGCGCCGATGCTGATCAGGAAGCAAAGACAGAATCGCCGCAAGCCTGTCGATACGAGCCGTCGATTTTCCCTGGCCGCTCCCAGGGCGTGGCTCAAGGCCGGGTTCGACAACGGATTGCGCCCGGCACTGGGCGTGTGCGCATTGGCCGGCGGTGTCGGCGTGATGGTTTGGGGCCTGGTGTTGTCGCTGGACAGTCCGATCGACGCCGTCGAAGTGGAAGGGCGGTTCCAGCGCGTGGCGCCGGTGCAGATCGAACAGGCCATCGCACCGTTTCGCGGAGCGGGATTCCTGTCGGTGGACCTGGATGCGCTGCGTGCGGCGCTGGAAGGCATCGCATGGATCGATCGCGCCAGGGTCGAGCGTCGCTGGCCCAATGCGGTCGGCGTGTTCGTTACCGAGCATGTGCCGGCAGCGCGCTGGGGCGAAGACGGATTGATGAATACGCGCGGCGAATTGTTTCTGCGTGGTGCGCGGTATGCGCCGCCGGAATTGCCGCAGCTCGATGGCCCCCCCGGAACCGAAGGGCGAGTGGCGAAGCTCTATCTTGAAAGCTATCCGCGGCTGCTTGAAGTTGGACTGAGATTGACTCGTGTCGAACTGGATGCGCGCGGCGCGTGGCAGCTCGCACTGTCCAACGGCGTCGAGGTGCGCCTCGGACGGCAGGCCGTGCAGGCACGCCTGGAGCGGTTCATCGCGGTCGCCAGTCCCATGCTTGCCACTCGTGGCGGCGAAGTCAGTTATGTCGATCTGCGCTACAGCAATGGATTCTCCGTCGGCTGGAATGCACCTACCCGCGTCGCCCACGGCGCAGAGGACGCCACACCAGATGTCTAGAAGAAATGACCGCAACCTCATCGTCGGCCTGGACATCGGCACGTCCAAGGTGGTGGCGATCGTCGGCGAGATGACTCACGACGGTTCGATCGAGGTGGTCGGCCTCGGCTCGCATCCCTCGCGCGGCTTGAAGCGTGGTGTGGTCGTCAACATCGAATCGACCGTGCAGTCGATTCAGCGCGCCATCGAAGAAGCCGAGCTCATGGCCGGCTGCGAGATCCATTCGGTCTACACCGGGATCGCGGGCAGCCACGTGCGCAGTCTCAACTCGCATGGCATCGTGGCGATCCGCAACAAGGAAGTGACTTCCGAGGACGTCGAGCGCGTGATCGATGCGGCTCGCGCCGTCGCCATTCCCGCCGACCAGAAGATCCTGCACATCCTGCCGCAGGAGTTCCTGATCGACAGCCAGGAGGGCATTCGCGAGCCGATCGGCATGTCCGGCGTGCGCCTGGAAGCGAAGGTGCATATCGTCACCGGCGCGGAGAGCGCGGCACAGAATATCGTCAAGTGCGTGCAACGCTGCGGGCTGGCGGTCGAGGACGTGGTACTGGAGCAGCTGGCCTCCGCCTATGCGGTGCTTGCCGAGGATGAAAAGGAGCTGGGCGTGTGCCTGGTCGATATCGGCGGCGGCACGACCGATATCGCGGTTTTCTCCGGCGGGGCGATTCGCCACACCGCGGTCATTCCGATCGCGGGCGACCAGGTGACGAACGATATTGCCGTAAGCCTGCGCACCCCGACGCACCATGCAGAGGAAATCAAGCTGAAGTTCGCTTGCGCTCTGTCGCAGCTGGCCAATTCCGACGAGACGATCGAAGTTCCCAGCGTCGGCGACCGGCCGGCACGCCGTTTGGCCAGGCAGACGCTGGCCGAGGTCGTGGAGCCTCGCTACGAGGAATTATTCGCGCTGGTTCGCGAGGAGCTGCGCCGCTCCGGCTTCGAGGAAGTGATTGCCGCGGGCGTCGTCATTACCGGCGGCAGCGCCAAGATGGAAGGCGCAGTCGAGCTTGCGGAGGAAGTCTTTCACATGCCGGTACGCATGGGCGTGCCGCAGCACATCATGGGACTGGTGGATGTGGTGAGCAATCCGATCCATTCGACCGGCGTCGGACTGTTGCTGTATGGGCGCGAGAATTATCTACGCGGCCGGCGCGAGCCGCTGGTGGGGAATGTGCGTGGTGTGTGGGGGCGGATGAAAGCGTGGTTTCACGGAAATTTTTGAAAATAAAGAATGATGGGGATTTGAGTTGTAAGTGCTGGGCGCGGCGCGTGGGCCTCTGACCCGCGGCGGTGCACTCACGCAAGAGTTGAAATGTGGATTTTGAGAGATGCCTTAGTGGCATCGAGGGGACTACCGATGTTTGTACTCGCAGATACTGAAAACCAAGGGGCCGTCATCAAGGTCATCGGCGTGGGCGGCGGCGGCGGCAACGCTGTCGCGCATATGCTGTCGGCTGGAATCGAAGGCGTGGATTTCATTTGCCTCAATACCGATGCGCAGGCATTGAAGCATTCCAAGGTGAAAGTCGGCCTGCAGATCGGCTGCAACATCACCAAGGGTTTGGGCGCCGGCGCCGACCCTGAGGTGGGCCGCCAGGCAGCGATGGAAGATCGCGACCGGATCATCGAGATGATCGAAGGCTCGGACATGTTGTTCATCACCGCTGGCATGGGTGGCGGCACCGGCACCGGTGCGGCGCCGGTGGTGGCGCAGGTGGCCAAGGAGTTGGGTATTCTGACGGTGGCGGTGGTGACCAAGCCGTTCGACATGGAAGGCAACAAGCGCCTGGGCTCGGCCGAACGAGGCATCGATGAGCTGGGCAAGTACGTGGACTCGCTGATCACCATTCCCAATCAGAAGCTGCTGACCGTGCTCGGTGGCGACGTGACCTTGCTGGAGGCCTTCAAGGCGGCGAACCAAGTGCTGCAGGGCGCGGTCCAAGGTATCGCAGAGCTGATCACGCGTCCGGGCATGATCAACGTCGACTTCGCCGACGTGCGCACCGTGATGGCGGAGACGGGCATGGCCATGATGGGGTCGGGATCCGCGCGCGGCGAGCATCGTGCGCGCGAGGCAGCCGAGGCGGCAGTATCCAGCCCGCTGCTGGAGGATGTGAACCTGCAGGGTGCACATGGCCTGCTGATCAATGTCACGGCCGGCATGGATCTGCGGACCAGCGAGTTCAGCGTCGTGGGCGATACGGTCAAGCAGTACGCTTCCGATGACGCGAACGTGGTGGTCGGCTGCGTCATCGATCCGGACATGCACGAGGAAATGCGCGTGACCGTGGTGGCGACCGGTATCGGCCGGCCGGGTGTCATGGCCCAGAAACCGCCGGTGGATCCGCGTCGCATGACGGCAATCCAGGGCGGACGAAGCCAGCGCGTGCCGACATTGGACGATTTGCATGTGCCGACCTACATTCGCAACCAGCGCGATCCCCAGGCGCCGGTACAGCGTCGCGCGGTGGGCGACGGATTGACCGCCGAGGACACCTCGATGCTGGATATTCCGGCATTTTTGCGCCGGCAGGCGGATTGAACCCGTGCCTCCGAGGGCTGCCGCGGCAGGCCTCGGGACGGGCGGCGGCGGCGGGCGCGATCGCGGGGGCATGCCCCGATGGCGTCTCGGCCGCAAAAATAGTGGTGAGTCAGAGGCTTGCTGCTGTTTGCCCGCAATGCTAGGGTTTGCGGCCCCGGCGCGGAGTCGGGCGGCGTTGCTGTAAATGGGGAGGGCGGATTCAGTTGATTTCGCGCGTCCGCGAGTGCGCGCGCAATGCAATGAATCCGTGTGATGAATCTGCCCTCTACCTAAGGACGACGAGCCGAATGCTGCGACAACGTACCCTCAAGAACTCCATCCGGGCCACCGGCGTGGGACTGCACTCGGGCAAGAAAGTGCTCATGGTGCTGCGCCCGGCGCCGGTGGATACCGGGGTGGTATTCCGGCGCGTCGACCTGGACGAGCCGGTCGATTTGCCGGCCTATGCCGAGAATGTCGGCGACACGATGCTGGGCACGACCTTGGTCAATGGCGACGTGCGGGTGTCGACGATCGAGCACCTGCTGTCGGCATTCGCCGGCCTGGGACTGGACAACGCCTACGTCGACCTGTCGGCCGAAGAGGTGCCGATCATGGATGGCAGTGCCGGCCCGTTCGTGTTCCTGCTGCAGTCGGCGGGAATCGAGGAGCAGCCTGCGCCCAAGCGCTTCGTGCGCGTGCTGGAACGGATCGAAGTGCGCGATGGGGACAAGTGGGCGCGTTTCGAGCCATACAACGGCTTCAAGGTCAATTTCGAGATCGAGTTCGATCATCCCATCTTCAAGAAGCGCGCCCAGACGGCGTCCATGGACTTCTCGACGACCTCCTTCCTCAAGGAGATCAGCCGGGCGCGTACCTTCGGCTTCATGCGCGACCTGGAGTTCCTGCGCTCCCGCAATCTGGCGCTCGGCGGCACCATGGAGAACGCCATCGTGCTCGATGACTACCGGGTGCTGAACGAGGACGGACTGCGCTACGAGGATGAGTTCGTCAAGCACAAGATACTCGATGCGATCGGTGACCTGTATCTGTTGGGTCGCAGCCTCATCGGCGAATTCAGTGGCCATAAGTCCGGGCATTCCTTGAACAATCAGCTGCTGCGCAAGCTGATCGATACACCGTCCGCCTGGGAAGAGGTGACCTTCGCCGACGTGAAGGATGCGCCGATTTCCTATCTGCCGGTGGCGGCGATGGTGGGCGCCTAGCGCCGCGGCGGCAGTGGCCGGCACGGCGCGCTATTCGCGGGCGCGTTATTCAAGCGCTATTCAAGACCCCCCTCTTGCCGCCCGACCTTCACTTTCAATTTCGTGACTTGTGTCTCACCCTGTGCGCGCAGGGCATCCAGCAGCTGCGCCTGGGCGTACCGGACATAGGAAGACCAGGCGGCGGAGTCGACCAGCACGACCAAGGTATCGCCGCGGTAGTTCGCTGATATCACATGGTTTTTTTCGGGCCCTTGGAGTGCGGCACGGACTCTGGAAGTGAGGTCGATGCTGGCCTGGGAGCGCTGCTCCAGGGCCGCGAACAGCGCGCCGAGGTTCTCACCCAGGGGCTTGAGGCGATCAGACATTGTCGGAAAAAATCCTCGGATGTGGGCCAGATGCTTGATCTTTCGTCTGTGAATTCTGCATATTCCCGGTCCTGTGGAAGCACTGCAAAGGGCAAACCTGCCGAAAGGCGGGGACGCAAAGCCACCGGTCTAAGGCCGCGCGCTCGATCGCGGCTACGATAGCGGGGTTGCCAGGATGTACAACACGAATATCGGTTCTACGTCCACCGTTTGCGAATTGAACCCGTGGGTCCGCTCGACCGTTGGGTTGGCAAGCTCATGCCGGAGCGCCTGGCGCGGCGGCTTTTTTATTGGACGCGAGTAAAAGCATAGTGAAGCTCAACCCAACGCCTGCCCGCTGCCGACGCCTCGGCCGGAGCACTTGCCCGCGCGGGGATGATTCCCGCCCGCTCGCCCACCCGGCATGCGCCCCGGGACACTCGGTGCCGGACATCGATCTGCCGGCCCTCGTGAGACCCATTTCATGAATGTCATCGTTTTCTCCCGCCGCCTGGGTCGAGCGCGGCAGTTCGAGCTGAATCGGCCTTGGCTGGTGACGGTCTCGATCGCCGCAGTGGTGGTGGTGCTGGCCGGGGGCATGCTGGCGGGCATCCAGCTGGGGCGTGGCGGCCTGTCGCAGGATCCGGCGGCCCAGGTGGGGGAATGGGGGATGAAGCTCGAGGAGCAGCGCGCCCAGGTGATCAATACCCGCCGCGAGTTGCAGGATGGACTCGATGCGCTGGCCAGCCGCGTCGGGCAAATGAACGCGCATGTGATTCGCCTGGATGCCCTCGGCCGGCGGCTGACGGAAATGGCGGGCCTCGACAAGGGCGAGTTCAACTTCGACAGTGAACCGGGAGTCGGCGGCCCTGAAGCGCTGTTGGAGGGAGCCGTCGCGAGCTCTTCGGAGCTCACGGCCATGCTCGATCAACTGACGCACCAGATCAAGGATCGGGAGCAGCAGCTAAGCGTGCTGGAGAGCCTGATTTCCACCCGCAATCTAAGCCGGCAGATCGTGCCGGGCGGCCGGCCGGTCGCCAAGGGTTGGATTTCTTCCCATTTCGGCCATCGCACCGATCCGTTCACAGGTCGCAAGGCGTTCCATCGCGGAGTGGATTTTGCCGGAGCGGAGGGTTCGGAGGTCGTTGCGGTCGCCTCCGGAGTCGTCACCTTCGCCAAAGAACGCTTCGGCTACGGCGTCACCGTCGAGATCAATCACGGCGGTGGCTACGTGACGCGCTACGGGCACAATCAGCGTGTACTGGTGACGGTCGGGGACACGGTGCAGAAGGGGCAAGCGATTGCCCTGATGGGCTCGACCGGCCGTTCCACGGGCCCGCACCTGCACTTCGAGGTCCTGAAGCAGGGTCGTGCCGTGGATCCCATGCGCTTCGTGCGCGGCTAGCCCCAGCGCAGCGGACGCCAGGCGGGCGGTACAGGCGGACGCGCGCCCGAACGGCACCAATGGACGGCAGGCGCGAACGGACGGCCAAGCAGGCGGATCGCGCCAGATAGGCGATAGCGCCAGGCAGGCAGATTAATTTTAATTAATCGCGCGGCCTGGGCGCGGGTCCTGATGCCGTTGGGACAGCGAGCTGCGCGGTATCGAAGCGCCCAGGGGCCCCTGGCAGCCGCGGGCGAAATCCCGACAAGAATTTCGGCAATTCCCGTTGAAAAACGAGTCGCGTGTACAATAACGCGCTTTTCCCTCCTCAAGTCTTCGGAGTTCCAGCGTGGCGAATTGGTTTGCGCAGCTGTTCGGGAGCCGTAATCAACGGTTATTGGGTCCCTACGCCCGAAATGTCAGCCGCATCAACTCCCTGGAGGAGTCTTTCAAGGCGCTCGACGACGAGCAATTACAGGCCAAGACCGTGGAATTCCGCGAGCGCCTGGCGGCCGGGACGACGCTCGACGAGTTGCTGCCGGAGGCCTTTGCCGCCACGCGCGAGGCCGCGCGCCGTGTGCTGGGCATGCGCCACTTCGATGTGCAGTTGATCGGCGGCATGGCCCTGCACCAGGGCAAGATCGCCGAAATGCGCACCGGCGAAGGCAAGACGCTGGTATCGACGCTGCCGGCATACCTCAACGCCCTGCCGGGCAAGGGTGTGCACATCGTGACCGTCAACGAGTATCTCGCACAGCGCGATGCGGAGTGGATGGCGCGTGTCCACCGCTTCCTCGGCCTGACGGTCGGCGTGATCAAGAGCGGCCAGTCCTCCGATGAGAAGCGGGCAGCCTACGCTTGCGACATCACCTACGGCACGAACAATGAGTTCGGTTTCGACTATTTGCGCGACAACCTGGCGTTCAGGCTGGAAGACCGTGCACAGCGCGAGCTTTCCTTCGCCATCGTCGACGAAGTCGATTCGATTCTGATCGACGAAGCGCGCACGCCGTTGATCATTTCCGGCCCCGCGGAAGAGAGCACCGAGCTATATATCAAGATCAATGCCTTGGCGCCGCGCCTGAAGCGGCAGGAAACCGAGGAAGGCGACGGCGATTACTGGGCCGATGAAAAATCGCGGCAAGTCCACTTGTCCGACGTCGGCCATGAACGCGCGGAGGAGTTGATCGCCGAGGCAGGCCTGCTGCAGCCGGGCGAGAGTCTGTATGACGCCGCGAACATCCGCCTGATGCATCACCTGAATGCCGCATTGCGCGCGCATGCGCTGTACCACCGCGACGTGGAATACATCGTGCGCAACGATGAAGTGATCATCGTCGACGAATTCACCGGACGCACGATGCAGGGACGCCGCTGGTCGGATGGCTTGCACCAGGCTGTCGAAGCGAAGGAAGGCGTGCGGGTTCGCGAAGAGAACCAGACCGTGGCCTCGATCACGTTCCAGAATTACTTCCGTATGTATTCGAAGCTGTCCGGCATGACCGGCACCGCGGATACGGAAGCATTCGAGTTCCAGTCGATCTACGGCCTGGAGGTCGTCGTGATTCCGACGCATAGGCCGATGATCCGCAAGGATCAGTCGGATTTCGTCTATCTGACGCAGCAGGACAAGTTCAACGCCATCATCGAGGACATCCGCGAGTGCGTGGCCCGCGGCCAACCGGTGCTGGTCGGCACCACGTCGATCGAGACCTCCGAGTTGTTGTCGAGCTTGCTGCAAAAGGAAAAAATCCCGCACGAAGTATTGAACGCAAAACAGCACGAGCGCGAAGCAAGCATCGTGGGAGGGGCCGGCCAAGCGGGCAGCGTGACGATCGCCACCAACATGGCGGGCCGTGGTACGGATATCGTACTGGGCGGCAACCTGCAGGCCGAGATCGAAGGCATGGACCCGGACGACGAAGCAGGGCGGGAGCAGGCGCGCGAGGCCTGGCAGAAGCGGCATGATGCGGTGCTGGCATCGGGCGGGTTGCACATCATCGGCACCGAGCGGCATGAATCGCGCCGTATCGACAACCAGCTGCGCGGCCGTTCAGGCCGTCAGGGCGATCCTGGGTCCAGCCGCTTCTATCTGTCCCTGGAGGACAACTTGATGCGGATCTTCGGCGATCCGCAGCGCACCAAGCGCTGGCTGCAGACCGCCGGCATGAAGGAAGGCGAGGTCATCGAGAGCCGCATGCTCTCCAAGCAGATCGAGCGCGCTCAGCGCAAGGTCGAAGCGCATAACTTCGACGCGCGCAAGAACCTGCTGGAATACGACGACGTCGCGAACGACCAGCGCAAGGTCATCTACCAGCAGCGTACCGAGTTGATGGCCGCCGAGGAGATCGGTGATTCGATCGCAGGCATCCGCCATGAGGTCGTGAACGCGATCATCGATCGATTCGTGCCGCCGAAGAGCCCAGAGGAATTGTGGGACGTCGATGGCCTGATGCAGGCCATCGAGCGTGACTTTGCCGTGCGCGTCGATGCCAAGCAGTGGCTGGAGGACGACAAGGAACTGGCGGAGGACGGGTTGCGGGCGCGGATCGCGGCCGAGCTCGATCGTGTATACGATCAGAAGGAGCAGGCGTATGGCTCGGATGCCGTGCGCTACGTCGAGAAGGCCATCATGCTGCAGCAGCTCGACTCGCACTGGCGTGAGCACCTGGCGGCAATGGACTACCTGCGCCAGGGTATCCATCTGCGCAGCTACGCGCAGAAGAATCCGAAGCAGGAATACAAGCGCGAGGCTTTCGAACTGTTCTCGACCATGCTGGATCGCATCAAGTTCGATACGGTTTCCCTGCTGTCCAGAATGCAGCTTCGTACACAGGCGGACATCGACGCCGAGGAACAGGAGCGTCAGCGCCGCCTCGCGCAAGCGATGCAATTCCAGCATGCCGCTCCCGAACAGATCACCGCGCCTCCCGGGCAGGGTCCGCTGGCTGAACCTCAGGAGCGGGCGCGCGCGCCCGAGCCGGTCGCCCAGTTCGTCCGCGAGACGCGCAAGGTGGGGCGCAATGAGCCATGCCCGTGCGGCTCGGGGCGCAAGTTCAAGCACTGTCATGGTGCGCTGGTGCGCGAGGGCTGAGCGCGCAACGATCCGTGCCCGCCGATCGACTTATCCACGTGGTGGCCGGGGCGTTGTTCGACGCTGCCGGCCGCGTGCTGATCGCACAGCGTCCAGCCGGCAAGCACATGGCGGGTGGCTGGGAGTTCCCGGGAGGGAAACTGGAGCCTGGCGAGGCGCCCTTCGAGGGACTGCGGCGCGAGCTGCGCGAGGAACTCGGCGTCGAGATTCAAAGTGCCCGGCGGCTGCTTGCCTACGAGCACGCGTACCCCGACCGCCGCGTGCTGCTGGAGCTGTGGCAGGTCGCTCGCTTCCGCGGCGATCCGCGACCCCTGGATGCGCAGGCGTTGCGCTGGGTGTCGCTGGACGCACTCGATACGGCTGGGCTGTTGGAAGCGGACCGCCCGATGATCGCGGCGCTGCGCCGCAGCGGCTCCATCGCGGCGCCTTAGGCTTTCAGCCTGTAGCCCGTCTTGAAGATCCACCCGATGAGCAGCAGGCAGGCCACCATGAAGACGCAAGTCATCCCCAGGCTCAAGGCCACGCCGACGTCGGCGATGTCATAGAAGCTCCAGCGAAATCCGTCGATCAGATACACCACGGGATTGAACAGCGTGATTTTCTGCCATAGGGGCGGCAGCATACTGATGGAATAGAAGCTGCCACCGAGAAAGGCCAGCGGCGTAACGATCATGATCGGAACGATCTGCAGCTTTTCCCAGCCGCTGGCCCAGATCCCGATAATGAATCCGAACAGGCTGAATGTGAGGGAGGTCAGGACCAGGAAACCGATCATCCACAGCGGATGGGCGATCTCGAAGGATACGAACAAACGCGCCGTCGCCAGGATGATCAGGCCGATCAGCACCGATTTGGTAGCGGCCGCGCCCACGTACCCGAGCACGATTTCCAGGTACGAAACCGGCGCCGACAGCACCTCATAGATGGTGCCGGCGTAACGCGGCATGTAGATGCCGAAGGAGGCGTTCGAAATGCTCTCGGTCAGCACCGACAGCATGATCAGGCCAGGAACGATGAAGGCCGCATAGCTGACGCCGTCGACCTCGGCGATGCGCGATCCTATCGCGGCGCCAAAGACCACGAAGTACAGCGAGGTGGAGATGACCGGCGACAGAATGCTCTGCACCAGGGTGCGAAACCATCGCGACAGTTCGAAGTAGTAAATGGCGCGGATTGCGTAGACGTTCATTGTTTCGTACTGACCAGGTTGACGAAAATCTCCTCCAGTGAGCTTTCCTCGGTGCGCAGGTCCTTGAAGTCGATCCCCAGTTCGTTGAGTTGACGCAGCAGGCTGGCAATGCCCGTATCGTCGCTTTGCGCATCGAAGGTGTAGACCAGGTCGCTGCCGTCCGCCGACAGTTCCAGCTGCCGCTCGGCAAGCTGGGGCGGGATACGCTGCAGCGGACTTTGCAGGTGGAGCGTCAATTGCCTTTTCCCGAGTTTGCGCATCAGCGCGTCCTTTTCTTCCACCAGGACGATCTGGCCGTGATTGATGATCCCGATGCGATCGGCCATCTGTTCGGCTTCCTCGATGTAGTGGGTCGTCAGGATGATGGTGACGCCGTTGGCGCGCAGCGAGCGGACCATTTCCCACATATCGCGTCTCAGCTCCACATCGACGCCGGCCGTCGGCTCGTCCAGAAACAGGATCTGCGGCTCGTGCGCCAAGGCCTTGGCGATCATGACCCGTCGCTTCATGCCGCCGGACAAGGCCATGATCATGCTGCCCTTCTTTTCCCATAGCGACAGGTCGCGGAGCACTTGCTCGAGATAAGCGGGATTTGCCGCTTTGCCGAACAGGCCGCGGCTGAAATTGATCGTATCCCAGACGCTTTCGAAGGCGTCGGTGGCCAGTTCCTGCGGTACCAGTCCGATGCGGGAGCGGGCGGCGCGATAGTCGCGCACGATGTCATGGCCATCGGCCGATACGGTGCCGCTGGTGGCGTTGACGATGCCGCAGATGATGCTGATCAAAGTGGTCTTGCCGGCGCCGTTCGGACCCAGCAGGGCGAATATCTCTCCGCGGCGAATGTCCAGGTCGACATTCTTCAGGGCTTGGAATCCGGAAGCGTAGGTCTTGACGAGATTCGAGACCGAAATGATCGGCTGCACGTAAGTCCTCCATTGGGCGGGGGTGGCGCATGAGCGGCCCGTTCGATGGCTTGAATTCGTTGCTCGATGGGCTGGCCTGGCGGCCTGTCGAGCCGGTTCGGCGGCACAGGATGATGCGCACGAGGCCTGCCGCGCGCGCCACACGCCATGCAGGCGAGCGCGAGACATCCGCGGCGCATCGCGCCGGACCGCAGCCATTATAGAGAGTGCGGCCGCGCTGCGCCGACCTCATCCGCGGTAGGCATAGGGCACTCAGTGCCGGAATGTCGGAACGGCGCTTACCGGTTCGTCTTCAAAGCACCACGGCGGCAGCCGTGGCAGGCCGATGGGATCGACCCGCCCGGCTGACGAGGGGCGCACCGGGCGGCGGCGCGCGGGTAAATTCTCCAAGCGACTCACCGGGGAACACGGCAGTGCTTTATGCCATTCTTTGCTACGACTACGAGGCTATCGTCAGCGCATGGACCGCAGAGCAGGAAGTGGCAGCGTTGGCGCGCCAGGCGACGATACATAGGGAACTGTCCGCCCGGGGCAGGCTGGGACCGGTGGCCCGCTTCATGCCGACCACGGCTGCGACCACGATCAGGGCAGGAGCGACCCCCTGCGTCATCGACGGTCCCTTTGCGGAAACCACGCGGCAGCTCCTGGGTTTCCATATCGTCGAGTGCGCGACGCTGGATGAGGCGATCGAGACCGCATGTGGGATGGTTGCCGATACCGGTGTGCTGGAGATACGGCCGTTGCGTTCGTTCGAGCCTGGAGATGGATTGTTGTGACCGACATGGCCTGGATCGGCTCTGCGCTGACGGCTGCGCGTCCGCAGGCGGTGGCGGCGCTATTGCGCTATTTTCGCGACCTCGATCTCGCACAAGAGGCTTTCCAGGAGAGCTGCCTGCGCGCCTTGAAGAACTGGCCGGTGAATGGCCCGCCGCGCGATCCCACCGCATGGCTGATCTTCGTCGGGCGCAACGCCGCGCTGGACGAGACCCGGCGCCGCAGCAGGCAGGTTCCATTGCCCCCCGATGAATACATCCGCGAGCAGGAGGACACGCAAGGCGAGCTGGCGGAACGCCTCGATGGTGCTCACTACCGCGATGATGTGCTGCGGTTGCTGTTCATCTGCTGCCACCCCGACCTGCCTGTGGCGCAGCAGATCGCGCTCGCGCTGCGCATCGTCTCCGGACTCACCGTCAAGGAGATCGCGCGCGCGTTCCTGGTGAGCGAGAGCGCCATGGAACAACGCATCACCCGGGCCAAGCGCCGTATCGCGAGCGCCAATGTCGCCTTCGAGGCGCCGGGTGCTCCCGAGCGGGCGGAGCGGCTGAGCAGTGTCGCCGCGATGATCTACCTGCTGTTCAACGAAGGGTATTCCTCCAGCAGCGGGGCGGAGCACGTGCGAACGTCGCTGTGCAACGAGGCGATCCGGCTGGGAAGACTGCTGCTGCATTTGTTTCCGGCGGAACCGGAGATCATGGGCCTGCTGGCCTTGATGTTGCTGCATCATGCCCGGGCGGATGCACGGCTGGATGCCCAGGCGCGCGTGGTGCTGCTCGAGGAGCAGGATCGCGAACTGTGGCATCGCGAGATGATTGACGAGGGGCTGGTGCTGGTGGAGAAAGCGCTGCGCCACTGGCGTCCCGGCCCCTACCAGGTGCAGGCGGCGATCGCCGCGGTGCATGCGCAGGCCCGGCAGGCCGCGGACACGGATTGGGCCGAAATCGACCGTCTCTACGCGGTGCTGGAGGCGCTGCAGCCGTCAGCCGTGGTGACGCTCAATCGCGCTGTCGCCGTCGCCCAGACTCAGGGCGCGGCAGCGGCCCTGGCCATGATCGGACCGCTGGCCGGAAAACTGTCCGGCTATTTTCATTTCCATGGCGTGCAAGGCAAGTGGCTGTCGGAACTCGGCCGCATCGAGGAGGCGCGAATCGCTTTCGGCCGGGCGCTCGCGCTTGCCGACAGTGCGGCGCAGGCGGCGCATATCCGGCAGCACTTGGACCAGCTCGGCGCACAGGACTGAACGGCGCGATTCGACCGACGGATGAACCTGTGGGCGGACGCTTGCAGTGCCGGCGACCCGGGGGTCCCGGCATCGCTATTGCAGTTCTCGCTGAAAGAATCTCAGGACCATCTGGTAGTAGTGACGCCCGGTATCGGGCATGCGTATCAGTCCATGCTTGCTGCCGGGGTAGGTCATCAGGTCGAATGGCCGGTCGAGTTCCTGCAGCCGCCGCATCAGCATCGTGCTGTGGGTAAACAGCACGTTGTCATCCGCCATGCCGTGCACCAGCAGCAGGCCGGCATCCAGCGTGGAGGCATGCGGCAGGACCGCGCTCAGGCGGTAGCCCTCGGCATTCGCTGTGGGCGTACCCAGGTATCGTTCCGTGTAGTGGGTGTCGTAAAGCCGCCAGTCCGTGACAGGTGCGCCGGCGACGCCGGCCTTGAAGGCGTCGGTGGCTCCCAGGGCCATCAAGCTCATGTAGCCGCCATAGCTCCAGCCCATGATACCGATGCGTTCGGCATCGACGAACGGCAGGGTCTTGAGGAAGTCGACGCCGCGCAGCTGGTCCTCGATCTCGACCTGGCCGAGTCGTCCGGCGATGGCGGTTTCGAAGGCATTGCCGCGAAATCCCGAACCGCGATTGTCGAGCGTGAACACGACGAAGCCGTTGCGAGCGAGTACTTGCCGAAAATATCCCTGGGCCGCGCGTCCTCCACCCATCCAGTCCTGGCGCACATATTGGAAGTGCGGACCGCCATAGACATCGATGACGACCGGATAGCGCTTGCCGGCCTCGATCCGCGCGGGCTTCAGCAGACGGTAGTGGAGCAGCTGTCCGTCGCTTGCCGGGGTCGAGCCGAACTCTTCGGTAACATGTCCGGCCAGGTAGGGATGATAGGGGTGCGAGTCATCCAGCGCATTGCGCGCCAGCCAGCGATGCAACGAACCGTCGGGATTGCGCAGCGCGACGCTGGGAGGGTGCTCCGGCGACGACCACTGGTCGAGATAGTATCGCGCACCTGGCAGGAGCTTGGCATCGTGCCATCCGGATTCGCGTGAAACTCGACGCACCGCCGCGGGATCGCGAGTATCCAGCGAGGTGGTGTATACATGACGCTGCAAAGGAGAGGCCTCATTGGCCAGGAAATAGATCCGGCCTCGTGTCTCGTCGACGCCGATCAGGCCGCTCTCGACGCCGTCGCCGACGACCATCCAGTCGCCGGCCGTGAGGGGACGAATCAGCTTGCCCTCCAGATCGTAGAGATACAGATGGCGATAGCCGGAGCGCCGCGAGGCCCAGATGAAGGCGCGGCGCCGGTCCAGGAATCGCAGGTCATGGTGCAGTTCGATCCAATGCTCGGCGGTCTCGGTCAGGATGACGCGCGAACTGCCGTTGCTGATGTCGACCTTGAGCAGGTCCAGTCGTTTCTGATCGCGCGTTTGGCGCTGTACGGCCAAGTGCCGCGAGTCGGGAAACCAGTCCACGCGCGCCAGGTAACCGTCCTCGATGTGCAGCTCCACGTCGGTCACGGTCGAGGAGGCAAGCTCCAGCACCTTGAGCTCCACCTGCGTGTTGGCGGTGCCGGCGGCGGGATAGCGCTGCCGGTACATGCGCGCGCCGTCGGCATTGATCTCGAATCGTTCGACCTCCTGCACCGGCGAATCGTCGGTGCGCGTGTAGGCCAGATGGGAGTCGTCCGGCGACCACCAATAGCCTGTGTCGCGGTCCATCTCTTCCTGGGCGACGAATTCAGCCATCCCGTGGCTTACCGGCCCCCCGCCGCCGTGAGTGAGCGCGATTTCCTCGCGATTGCGCAGGTCGATGGCGAACACGTCCTGATCGCGTATGAAACTGACGTAGCGGCCGGCCGGCGAGAAGCGGGCGTCGGTCTCATACGCGGGCGTGGTGGTCAGGCGGGTCACGGGGTTGGAAGCCGCGGACAAGTCGTAAAGATACAGGTCGCCTCCCAGCGGGATCAGCAGATGCCTGCCGTCGGGGGAAAACTGGTATTCGACGATTCCGCGCAGCGATGCGGTGCGCTGGCGTTCGCGGCGCGCCTCCTCTTCGGCCGACAGGCGCTCGTCCTCTCCGATCAGAGCACGCGAATCGACCAGCAGGCGCGTCCGCGCGGAGCGCGTGTCGAACGCCCACAGGTCGAGCCGGTCCTTGCTGCCGGCGCTGCCCTGCAGATAGGCGACATAACGACCGTCCGGCGAAAAGCTGGGCTGCCGCAGCTGCGGGCCGCTGAGATCGGGGTCGGCGAAGATACGCTCGATGGTCAAGTCTTGCGTGCCGGCGGGCGCGGCCTGCGGGGCCACGCCGGCGGCCCAGGCCGCCAGGGAGGTCGTCTGCGTTGCGCCGAGGAGCAGCGCCAGGAGCAAGGTGGGGGCTGTTGTATACCGCATGATGCCAAGCGCCATTTTGTGATTCCGTGACGTTACACTAATGCACAGCTGGTCTGGATATCACGATGCTGAATGTCATTCGAGGAACGCATGAAGAAAATTCTCCTGCTTCTGACTTTCGGCCTGCTGGCCGCCTGTGGCACTGATCCTGTGCAGCAGGCTGCGTCGCCGGCCGCATTGGCCTACCCCGACAGCGCGCGCGTCGATCACGTCGACGTGTATCACGGGGTGCAGGTTGCGGATCCCTACCGCTGGCTGGAGGATACGAGCTCGGCGGGCACTCGACGCTGGGTCGATGCGCAGAACGAGTTGGCACAGCCCTACCTGGAAGCCATTCCGGCGCGCGAGCAGATCAAGGAGCGCATGACGCAGCTGTGGAACTACGAACGCTACGGGATTCCGGTCAAGCGCGGCGGACGATACTTCTATCAGCGCAACGATGGCTTGCAGAACCAGAGCGTACTGTACGTGGCGGATGCCCTGGATGCGACGCCGCGCGTGCTGCTGGATCCCAATGCGTTGAGCCAGGATGCGACGATCGCCTTGGGAGAGTTCGTGCCCAGCCCAGACGGCAGGCTTCTGGCCTACAGCCTTTCCGACGGCGGCACGGACTGGCGCAGCTGGCATATACGCGACGTGGCGACGGGCAAGGACTTGCCGGACGTATTGCAGTTCATCAAGTTCGTGCCGGTCGCCTGGACCGAGGATTCGCGCTCGCTGTACTACGCCCGCTACCCGACGCATGCCGACGGCAGCGGCGACGACACCAGGCAGCGGGAAGTCTTCTGGCATCGATTGGGACAGCCGCAGAGCAGCGATGAGATGGTCTTCAAGGTGACGGACCATCCGACGCGCAATCCCTATGTGCAGATCTCCGATGACGGCCGATACCTGGTCATCTGGCTGTACGATGGCTCGCAATCCACCGGCATCTACTATCGCAAGCTGGCACGCGACGGCTCGCCCTCCGGCGAGGTGGTGCGCCTGTTCGATACTTTCGATGCCGATTATCAGTTCGTGGCCGAGATCGACGACGTCTTCTATGTGCGCACCACGGCGGGTGCGGCCAATGGCCAGTTGATCGCAGTGCCGGCCGACACACCGCCTGCCGCGCACTCCGGCGGATCGCCCGCCGATGCCGGCGGCTGGCGTGTGATCGTGCCGCAGGGCGAATTCGCCTTGATCGACACCACGATCGTCGGCGGCCGGATCATCGCCCAGTACCTGCAGGACGCGTATTCGGTCGTGCGGACATTGGACCTGAGCGGAAACGAACTGTACGAGGTCGAACTGCCCGGACTGGGGCAGGCAACCGGCTTTTACGGCGATGTGCGGGATGCCGAAACGTTCTTCGCCTATACCGACTTCCTGACGCCGACCTCCATCCGCAGGCTGGATGTCGCCAGCGGACAGATAGATATTTTCCGCGAGCCCGACTTCATGGCGGACATGAGCCAGTTCGTGACCGAACAGGTGTTCTACCGCAGCAAGGATGGCACGCGCGTGCCGATGTTCATTACGCGCAAAAAGGACTTGGTCAAGAATGGGCAGGCGCCGCTGATGCTGTATGGATACGGCGGCTTCAATCTGGCGCAGCAGCCGACGTTCAGCGTGCCGGTGCTGGTATGGCTGGAGCGCGGCGGCGTCTACGCGGTTGCCAATCTGCGTGGCGGATCGGAATACGGCGAGGATTGGCACAGCGCGGGCACGAAGCTGCAGAAGCAGAATGTGTTCGACGATTTCATCGGCGCGGCGCAATGGCTGATCCGGGAGCGGTATACCTCGACCCCCAAGCTCGCGATCCGCGGACGCAGCAATGGTGGATTGCTGGTCGGCGCCGTCATGACCCAGCGGCCCGAGTTGTTCGGTGCGGCGCTGCCGGGCGTGGGCGTATTGGACATGCTGCGCTATCACACGCCGAGCGCCAATGCGCGGCAATGGTCCAGCGACTATGGCCTGAGCGAGAACGAAGCAGAATTCCAGGCCCAGTACGCTTATTCGCCGGTGCATAACCTGCGGCCCGGGACCTGTTATCCGCCGACCCTGGTGACGACCGCCGATCGCGATGACCGCGTCGTCCCTTGGCATAGCTACAAGTTCGCAGCCGCATTGCAGCATGCCCAGGCCTGCGACAAGCCGGTGATACTGCGAGTGGAGACCCGGGCCGGGCACGGTGCGGGCAAGCCGGTATGGATGCAGATCGAAGACTACGCCGACCAATGGGCATTCCTGGTCAAGTCGCTGGGCATGCAGTGACGCGGTCGACTCCGATCGCTGCGGGCAGGGTCGCGCAGGCTGGCGAGATGACGCGGGGGGGCTGGTGTCGCGCGACCCCCGCGCGGCACGTGGGGATGCAGGGCGGCCTGCCTCGGTCCGGGCCGGTCAGTCCTGCGGATCGTCGCTGGCCGGCTCGGCCGCGGGATCGACGCTATCTCCAGGGATGGTGTGCGTCCCGGACGCCCAGGCGCCCAGGTCGATGAGCTTGCAGCGCTCGCTGCAGAAGGGGCGCCAGGGTGAATTCGCGGACCATTCCACCGGGCGATCGCAAGTTGGACAGGGTACGGTCGGCATGGCTCAAGGGCAGCGGCGATCGGGATCCGTGCCTGCCGCCCGGCGCTCGCGCCTCATGTGCAGGTCGTCAGCAGGAAACTGACGTCCTCGCTTGCCTGGACGGGACGCACGTTGACGTCGTCCGCACTCATGAAGCGGATGCTGCATCGATGATGGCTGCCGCTGATTTCCGGAAACAGCGAGGTGTCCGCCGGCAAGGCGATTCTCAGCAGCTGGCAGGGATTGTCGCGCTCGAAGGCAAGCTGGAATACGCCCCCGGCAGCGGTTTCCGCTCGCGGACGCGCTGCCTCGCGCGTCAACCATAGCAATTCCGTCACGGCATCGCACAGCGGGCGGATCGTGGCCACCCAGTCATCGAGAGTCGCCGCGCGAGTCTCGAACGGCTGCCCCAGCCAATGGCGATAATCCGGCAGGTCGAATTCGCAGGTCCCGCCGGGAATCGTGCTGCGATGCTTGATCGAGTTCAGGAATTCCGAATCGCGCAGGCGCTGCATGAACAGCGCACCCGCGGCATTCAGTTCGGTGCGCAGCCGGGTCAGGTTGGACAGGACCGAGTGCAGCCGCCCGCCATCCACGCCCGGGCGCGCCTGGTAATCGTGCATCACCGACATCTGTCGCTCGAGTTCCTTGAGCACCTCGCTGCGGATATCGCCGCGGGCGGTGATGGCAAGAATCTCCAGCAGCGAACTCACCGCCGCGCGCGTCGACCACGCGTCTTCGCGTTCCTGGTGATACAGCGTTTGCTGGTACAGGAAATCCAGCCGCAAAAACGTGCGCATGCGCTCGTTGAGCGGCTGCTCGTACACGGCGCCGGGAACGATCCGCCGGGTGGCGGTATTCGGCGTTTTGCTGTCGGACGGACTCATGGCATGGATTGTGAAGCACTCGTGCGCGGTTTAGAAACGTTTTTTTGCCGAGGATGCGCGTATCCCGGAATGCACGCGGCCGGATCTCTATGCCGCGGCCTGCGCGAGCTTTTTGCCGGGCGCGCGTTAGCGTATAAAGGCGGCCGTCAAGAACAACGTAGGAAACTCGTTACATGCGCTCAGGAATCATTCTTGCGTCGGCACTGGCCGTTGCATTGCCGGCTCATGCCGATTGGACCGGCAAGGGCGAGGCCGGCCTGGTCATTGCCAGCGGCAATACGGACACGAAGACCGCGAACGCAAAGCTGCAGCTGGCAAACGAAGTCGGCAAGTGGAAACACTCCTTCGGACTGGCGGGGCTGTATGCCGCGGACGAAGTCGGCTCGACGGCGCAGCGCTGGGAGGCGTTCGAGGAGTCCGATTACAATTTCTCGGAGCGTTCATTCTGGTTTGGAGCGGCGCGCTACGAAGACGACAAGTTCAGCGGCTTCGAATACCAGGCCACGCTGTCGACCGGCCTGGGCCGCAGATTCATCGATTCGGACGCGACCAAGTTCGTCGGTGCCGCGGGCGTAGGCTACAAATTCTTCGAAACGCGCGACGTGCTCGATGAGGATGGCGTGCTGTTGCTGCCCGGCGACTCCCACAGCGAAGTCGTGTTTCGCGGCACGCTCGACTTCGAGCACGCGTTCAACGCATCGACCAGCGTGATCGATCGGCTGATCGTCGAAGCCGGTGCCGACAACACCTACGTGCAGAACGATTTGTCGCTGCAGGTGAAGATGACGGATGTGCTGGCGCTGGCAGTAGGCTATTCAGTCCGCCACAACACCGATCCGCCTTTCGGCTTCGAGAAGACCGATACGCTGACCACGATCAACCTGGTCTACGAGATCAAGTAATCGAGGGCGCCAGGGGCATCCTCGGGCGGCTGCTGCCGCCCAAGGATGCCCGCCCGGGCACATTCAGGAGCCCGAGCCCTTGCGCTCGGCCGCTGCCTTGTCGATCAACTGGCGGGCATTCTTCAACATCTGTTCGAAGCTGGCGCCGAGCGCCAGGTATTTGCCGTCGATCGTCAAGCTCGGCACCGCCCGGATCATGTAGTCGCGCGAGAGTTGATCGGCGCGGGTGGCCTTGGCCGTCACCTCGGACGAGGCGAATGCGGCGCGAAACTTGAGTGCGTCGACGCCGTGCTCGGCGGCCCAGGCAGCGAGCTGATCCAGATCGGCGAGCGGCTGATGCTGTTGGTGGATCGCATCGAACAGCTCCGATTCCAATCGTGGCAGGTCCGAAGCCGTGCTTTCCAGTGCGTAGTATGCCCGGCTGAGCAGTCCCCAATCCTGGCGGCCGAAGGACACCGGTACGCGTATCAGCACGGCATTGGCCGGCAGCTCCTGCTCCCATTGGCTGAGCAGCGGGTGAAAAGCGGCGCAGTGTGGACAGCGAAAGGAAAAGAACTCGAGAATTTCGATCTTGTCCGCCGAGGCCGGTGCCTGGGGCGTCCTGAGCGTCTGGTAGTCCTGGCCTTCGACCTGCGACTGTGCGGGCAGGGCAAAGAGCGCGACCAACAGCGTCGCCAGAATACGAAATGCAGTCATGGAGCGGTTCCTCATGTGGCTTGCGCCGTCCCCGGATGGCGCGGCGGCGGCGGGTTCCTATGATGCACTGTGGAGGAGGCAGGCCCAAGTGGATTGGCGAGCCGGCCCCTGCCAGTCCCAGGCCCGAGTCCGGAACGCCCGGATCCCGGCGTCCAGGTACCCGTCGGGGCCGGGCGCGCGGCATCCGCTCCGCTCGCCCGGATCCCCGGCGGGCTATCGCCTGCCCATTACCGCTTGCCCGGCTTGCTCGCCTTGTCCATTAGGGCGTTTCGCTGCCGCCGATCAGTCCGCGCGCCTCCAGCAAGGGGCCGATTTCGGGAGCCTTGCCATAGAAGTCCTTGAAGATCGTCAACAGATCGGCACTGAAGCCCTTGGAGAGGACCTTCTGCCGCAGGCGGTCGCCGTTCTCGCGTGTCAGCCCGCCATGGGTGTCGAACCAGTGCTCCGTATCGCGAGCCAGCACTTCGCTCCAGATATAGGCGTAGTAGCCGGCGGAATATCCGATGGGATTGGCGAAGATGTGCGAGAAATACGTTGAGCGATACCGCGGCGGCACGGGCGCGAATTCCATTCCCGCCTGCTTGAGCGCCGTCGCTTCGAACTGCGCCACCTGGGCTTGTGCGGGCGTCTTGCCCGCCGGCAGCAGGTGCCAGGCCTGATCGAGCATCGCCGAAGCCAGGTACTCGGTCGTGGCGTAGCCCTGGTTGAACTTTCGCGCTGCCAGCACCTTGTCCATCAGCGCCTTGGGCATGGCCGCGCCGGTATCGAAGTGTTTGGCGTAGTTCGCCAGCACCCGCGGCTCGACCGCCCACATCTCATTGTATTGGGATGGATACTCGACGAAATCGCGCGGCACGCTGGTGCCGGAGAACTGTGGATACCGCACATTCGAGAACAGGCCGTGCAGTGCGTGGCCGAACTCGTGAAAGGCGGTGTTCACCTCATCGAACGTGAGCAAGGTTGGCTCGCCGGCGGGCGGCTTCGGGATGTTGAGGTTGTTGACGACCACCGGCTTGGTGCCAAGCAGGCTGGATTGCTCGACCAGGCTGTTCATCCAGGCGCCGCCGCGCTTGTTGCTGCGTGCATACCAATCGGCCAGGAACAGGCCCAACTGCGAGCCGTCCGAATCGAAGACCTCGAACACGCGCACATCTTCCTGGTAGGTCGGCAAGTCCTTGCGTTCCTTGAACTTCAGGCCATACAGCTCGCTCGCCGCGAACAACACGCCGTCGCGCAACACGCGATCGATCTCGAAGTAGGGGCGCACCTCGGATTCGTCGTAGGCGTATTGTTCCTTGCGCACCTGCTCGGCGTAGAAATCCCAGTCCCAGGCCTCCAGCTTGAAGGGCTTGCTGCCAGCGGCCTTGGCCTGCTGGTCGATCAGCGGCTGCATCGCTGCCGCCTCCTTCCTGGCGTTGGCGACGGCGGGCGGGGCCAGTTGGGCGAGCATGTCGGCGACGGCACGCGGAGTCAGCGCGGTCTCGTCCTCCAGGACATAGGCGGCGTGATTCGCGTACCCCAGCAGGGCCGCGCGCTCGGCCCGCAGCTGCACGATCTGCGCCACCAGGGCCGTGGTGTCGAATTCGCCGTCCCAGCCGCGCCCGATGGAGGTGCGGAAGATGCGCTCGCGCAGTGCGCGATCCTTCAGTTGCGACATCCATGGCTGGCCGGTGGTGTTGACCAGGGCGATGACCCATTTGTCTTGCATGCCGCGCGCCTTGGCGGCTTCGGCCGCCACCGCGATCTGCTGCTCCGTCAGGCCGTCGAGCTGTTCGCGTCGGTCGACCACGATGGCGCTGCCGTTGACGCCCTTGAGCACGGTCTGGCGAAACTCGGTCGTGAGGGTCGACAATCGTTCGTTGAGCTGTCGCAGCGTATCCTTGTTGGTGTCCGAGAGTTTGGCTCCGGCGCGCACGAACAGCGTTTCGTAGCGTTCCAGCAGGCGCGTCGATTCCGGATCGAGCTTGAGCGCGGCGCGGCGCTGATAGAGTTCGTGCACGCGGGCATAAAGCTCGGGATTCAGGTAAACGGCGTCAGTGTGCGCGGCAAGCAGCGGTGCAACCCAGGTCTGGAGCTCCTCGAGCGTGGGATTGGTGTTGGAGGATGCCAGGTTGTAGAAGACCGTCGCGACGCGAGTCAGCAGTTGCCCCGAGCGCTCCATGGCGACGATCGTATTGTCGAAGGTCGCCGCTGCCGGGTTCTTCGCAATCGCCTCCATTTCCTCGCGCTGCTGCGCCATGCCGGCGAGCAGGCCGGGCCTGAAGTGCTCGTCCTTGATCCGATCCAGCGGCGGCAGCTGGTACGGCAGGGTGCTTTCACGGGCAAAGGGATTGTCCGGCGGCAGGGCAGAAGTGGCGTCGTTCACGGTCATTCCAGAGGCAGAGGTCATGGCGAGCAGCAGCGAGGCGGCAAGCAGGGTCGTTGGGCGCATCGGGTTTTTCCTTTATGGCCAGTCCGGGCGGCGAATTGCGCGGGTCGGACTATGCAGGGTTACAAATATGGGCGGATTCCTCAAGATGGATGCGCCAGCTTGGCGCATCGCAGCAGAAATTCCGCAATCGATGCTCCCGGCGTTGCGACCGCCGCAGCAGGCGGCGTGTACCCAGGCCGGTCCGTCATGGCTTGTCTGGTCCGGATCAGGCGCCCGAACCGTTGCCCGGCGGTGAGTGGGCGGGCAGGGTGTACCGTGCTTCGATTTGTTCGCGCATCATTCTGCGCGACGCCGTGGCATCGAGTGCCGGATCGCATTCGAATGCCGCGACGCTGTCGGCCAGCGCGTCATCCTTGATCGCGCGCCGCAGCCAGTCCGAGATCTCGCCCTGGCGCAGGTGGTACAGCCAGGTGTCGTGGTCGACGCCATCGGCGAGATCCATGAACACGATCAGGTTGTGGGCGCGCAGGTTGAGTTTTCCTTCCGCTCCACGGAAATAGAAGCTGCGATCTTCCGGGAGTTCCCCTTCGGCGTACTTGCGCAGGTGCCGGCGACGTTCGGTACGACTGGGTTCGAGCTTGATCAGTGTGGGCCGGCCGCCGACGCGCTTGTTCCACAACAGCGCCATCCCTGTCTCCAGCGTCTCGAGCGGGGGAGCGACCGGCGGCAAATCATTGGCGGCGGTGAACTCGCGCAACATCTCCCGCGGCTTGTCACCCAATACGATGAGCGTATCGATGCCTCGCAGTACCGCTGTGGGCAGCAGGCTGGGTGTCACGCTGACCATCATGACGCCCTCCAGCCGTTCGGGAAACGTCAGGTCCGTCGGCTGCCAGTCGGCCGGCATCACATGATGCGCCTCGTCGACCACCAGCCAATGCGGCCATCCGCTGCGCGCCCGAAGATCGCGCAGGCGCGCAAACAGGCTCATGAAGAACCAGGGCCGATCCTGCAGCGTCAGGCCCAGCAGGTTGATCACCGAATTTCCTGCTGGCGTGTCGGGTATGCATTCCTCGATAGCGGGCGCATGTTCCGGGCTGCCGATCGTCGTTGCCGACTCCACGGCATCGTAGTCGCCTTCCGGATCGATGATGCAGAAGCTGTAGTCCTTGGCGCGCAGGCGCTCGATCAAGCCGGTCGCGACCGTGGACTTCCCGCCGCCGGAGGTGCCGACGATCAGCGCGTTGACGCCGTAGGGAGAGAAGCATACGGCTTCGCCGCCAGCGTTCTTTCCCAGCATGATGTGATGTCGAACCAGCAGCGGCTCGCGGCTCCCCAGGTCGTCCGCAAGCATCTCATGGACCAGTTCCACGACGCCTGCGCCGTGATCGCTGTGCGTCACGAAGTCGGCGGCTTGCTTGACCGCCGGCAGCGCGTTGGCAACGGCCACCGAGCATTCGCACAGGTCAAGGAATGCGTGGTCGTTCTGCGCATCGCCGATGCCCACGGCGTTGTGGGCCGAGACGCCGAGTTCGGCGAGCGCCGCGCGCAGGCCGCTGGCTTTGTTCACACCCGTTGGCAGCACCATCACGGCGCCCTTGTTGAAGGTGACTTGCAGCTCGAGCCCGCTGTCGCGAATGGCCTCGAGTACCGTGTTCTGGTGGGGCTCCCAGGTCGCCACGATGCTGCGGCCGACCGATATCGGCGCCACCTCGCGTGCGCGCAGCGTCGCCACGAACGATGCCGGCGCGGGCGCGGCCAGCAGCCGTTCTTCGCGGGTATCGGGTCGATACAGCAGTGCGCCGTTTTCAGCCACGACACGCGCGAAAAGGTCCAGGCGCGGAAAGACAGACAACAAGTCGTCCACTTCGCGTCCTGTGACCAGCACCAGCGTGCGTCCGGAATCACGCGCCGCCTGCAATGCCGCGAGCGTCGCCTGGTCCACCTGTCCATGGTGAGCGATCGTCCCGTCGTAATCGCAGCACAGGGCGATGTAGCGCATCGATGATCCGGCGTTGCCAAAGACCTACAACGCCGAGCGGCAAGAAGAGGTTCCTGGGGCAGCTCGCCCCGGGTCAGCGCAGATTCAATCGTTTCAGCAGGCGGTGGAAATTGCCGCGGTCCAGTCCGAGCGAGCGCGCCGTGGCGGCGAGGTGTCCGGCATGCCTGCTCAATCGAGCCTTGACGATCTCGCGCCGATAGTGCTCCAGGGCGTCCTGCAGGCTGGGCTCCTGGAAATCCTGCTCGATCGGCATCGCTATCGCCACCGGGGCAAGCGTGCTGGAGTTCGTCCCCAGGTGCTGCACGCCCAGTTCGATGATGCGCTGACGCGATTGTCCCGCGCTCAGCGCTTTGACGATGGCGCGCGATATCACGTGTTCGAGTTCACGCACGTTGCCTGGCCAAGTGTAGCGCGTGAGCCAGTCTTGCGCGGCGCGCGTCAGTCGAGTGCCGCGCAGCCCAAGCTGGCGCTGGCGGCGCTGCAGGAAGTAGCCGGCCAGCGGCAAGATGTCTTGCGGCCGCTCGCGCAGTGGCGGGACCACCAGGGGATACACGCTCAGACGATGATAGAGATCGGCGCGAAAGCGTCCCGCGGCGACTTCTTCCTTGAGATTGCGATTGGTGGCGGCGATCAGTCGCACATCGACCTGATGATGGCGGTCGCTGCCGATGCGCTGGATTTCCCCGTTCTGCAACGCTCGCAACAGCTTGGGTTGTAGTGTCAAGGGAAGCTCGCCCACCTCATCCAGGAGCAGCGTCCCTTCATGCGCCAGCTCGAATTTTCCGACGCGGTGGTCGATTGCGCCCGAGAAGGCGCCGCGGACGTGGCCGAACAGTTCGCTCTCGGCCATTGCTTCGGGGAGCGCCGCGCAATTGATCTGCACCATGGGTTGGCGATTGCGCGCCGAGCTGCGGTGAATCAGTCGGGCGACGAGTTCCTTGCCCACCCCGGTCTCTCCGAGAATCAGTACCGGCAGGTCCGATCCCGCCACGGCCTCGGCCTCGCGCTGCAGTTGCTGCATCGCGTCGCTGCCGCCTATCAGTTCGTCGCTCCAGGGGCGTTCGAGCTCGGATTGCTGGATCAGCACGCGGCGCTCCAGCTGCTGTTCCAGGCGTTGAATCCAGTCCGCGGCGCGCACGGTGGCGGCAGCCAAGGCGACGAAGGCCGCGAAAACACCGCCGTCGATGACGTCGAACGTATCGGGCGCGAGTGCATCCAGCGTGACGACGCCCCACGGCTGATTGTCCACGTACAGCGAGGCGCCCATGCAATCGTGTACGAACAGGTGTTCCTGGCTGTTGTCGACCAGGCCGTCATAAGGGTCGGGCAAGGACGAATCTGCCTGAAATCGCACCGGTACCGGACTACGCATGATCTGCGCCAGCCGCGGATGCTCCTCCAGCGCGAAGCGTCGTCCCATGGTGTCAGGGCTGAGGCCGGCCACGGCGCAGGGCACCAGCTGGTTCCCCTCGCGCCTCAGCAGCGCAATGGCGTCACAGGGAAAGCTGCGGCGGAAGGCATCCAGCAGACGCTGGAAGCGCACTTCCTGAGGTAGCTCGCGCGCCAGGTCCGCAATCACGGCGGCCAGGTTTCCGAACGCATCGACTGTAGTCATATAAACATCAATGTTGTCATATTGACACCTGTTAAGTGTAGTCGAATTTACAGCATAATATAAAAATATCAATAAAAACAATGTATTGATTATTGGCATCAAACTTGGATTGCAAGGATTGCAAGTCCATTCCTTCCGGAGCCGATCTCACATGAAACGATTCTTGTTGTCTGTCTCGTCTTTCCTTGCCGTGCTGCCTGCCTGGGCGGCAATGGCCGCGACCGTGGCGGTCGAGATTCCAGTGAAGGAGCTGGAGCTGGAGGTCGACCACGCGGGGACCAAGCATTCCATGTGGACCTTCGGCGGCACCATCCCAGGCCCGCTGGTGCGCGTCAGGGAAGGCGACGTGGTCGAGTTCACCTTGATCAATGACAAGGACAACAAGCAAAGCCATTCGATGGACTTCCATGCGGCGCGGGCCGACGTGCTCGATGAGTTCGCGGCGATCAAGCCCGGGGAAAGCAAGCAGTTCACTTTCAAGGCCGAGTACCCGGGCGTGTTCTTCTATCACTGCGGCGCCGACGCGATGGCCGAGCATATCTCGCGCGGCATGTACGGCGTGGTCATCGTCGATCCGAAGGACGGCTACACCAAGGATTTCCCCAAGCCGGACCGTGAGTACGTGCTGGTGCAGGGAGATCTGTTCGAGCCCGGCCTGTCCGGCGATGACATCACCCTGGGCAAGGGCTGGAAGGCCTCGATGATCAACGGCAAGAAATTCCACTACGACCCGGTGCACGACCCCAACGCGAGTCTGGCGCTGGAATCCAAGCCAGGCGAGCGCGTGCGGATCTACTTCGTCAACGCGATGATCAACGAGGCCGCCGCATTCCATCCCATTGCCGGCATC
This sequence comes from Steroidobacter denitrificans, assembly GCA_040395055.1. Taxonomy (GTDB): domain Bacteria; phylum Pseudomonadota; class Gammaproteobacteria; order Steroidobacterales; family Steroidobacteraceae; genus Steroidobacter; species Steroidobacter denitrificans_A. The sequence goes on along the minus strand of JBEBRC010000013.1, from coordinate 2,952 downwards.
TGGGAGCAGGTGTGGGACAACGGCAATCCGAAGAACGTCAAATGGGGCTTGCAGACGGTCGAGGTCGCGCCCTCGCACGGCATGATCTTCGACATCATCAGTCCTCCCGGCCGCGCATCCAACAACGCGCTGGTGGATCACCGCATGAAGCATTCGATGAACGGTGCCATCTCCGTGCTGATGAACCACGCGGATGCGGACCCGAAGAAAGGTCGCGGTGATCAGCTCATCCTGCGTTGATGCGCCTCATGGACGTAGCACGAGGAATCCACATGAAGCAGATACTCACTCTTTGCGGCGTGATGGTGCTTGCATCGCTGATGCCGGCTGCCGGCTACGCCGATACGGCGGCATTGGTTCGAGACCAGTGTTCCGGCTGCCATGCGCTTGAGAAACCGGACTATGAGGGGCTGGGCGTTGCCGAGCGCAGCACGCGCAAGGCCCCTGCGTTGTACTACGCGGGCAACAAGTTCCGCCTCGAGTGGCTGGAGGCATGGCTGCAGCAGCCGACGCTGATTCGTCCAGCTGGCGTATCCCCGATAGCTCACGTACGCACCTCCGCGGACGGCGACGTCATCGATGCCTCGACGCTTGGCGAGCATCCAGCGCTGGCGCCTGAGGATGCCGCGGCGGTTGCCCAGTACCTGGTGCAGTTGCGGCCGTTCGACGATCTCATCGCGGCGCAAAACTACGAACCGGGCAGCATCGCGCTGCGCATGGGCCAGATGAACTTCAGCAAGTTCAAGGGCTGCGATGCCTGCCATCGCGACGCGCCGGATCGTGGCGGGCTGTCGGGGCCTGAGTTGTTCACTGCCTGGAATCGCCTGCAACCAGCCTTCATCACTGCGTTCATAGCGGATCCTACGGCATGGGATCCCCATGCCTTGATGCCGAACGCCCACATCAAGGATACCGAGGTGGAAAAGCTGGCCAACTATCTCAAAGCACTTCAAGAGGAGCAGCCATGATCGCAGGACTTCGTGCCGGGGTGGCCGTTGCCGCACTGTCCGCGGTGTCGGCCCTGATCGCCGCGCCGGCTCAGGCGGACGCCGAGCATGGCAAGACGCTCTATGCGGTGTATTGCACGCAATGCCACGGCGTCGCGGGCAATGGCAAGGGAATCAACTCGGTCGCGCTGCCGATCCAGCCGCGGGATCACACCGACACCGGCGAGATGTCGGCGCGCACCGATGCGGATCTGTTCAAGGCCATCAAGCACGGTGGAAAGGCGGTCAACAAATCCGTGCTGATGCCGAATTGGGATGCGAATCTCAACGACGAGGATATCAATGCCCTGGTCGCCTATCTGCGCGAACTATGCTGTAACGGAAAGTGAGGTAAGGTGGTGAAGCTGCGAATTCAGTCATTCCTGGTGGCGCTGGCGCTGGCGGCGTTCTGCTTGCAGGCGCAGGCGGAAGTGCGGCGTTTCGAGATGACGATAGAAGAGCTGGACCTGGAAGTCGCTCCGGGGTTTACGGCCAAAGTGTGGGCGTTCAATGGCCAGGTGCCAGGCCCCCTGATTCATGTCGCCGAAGGCGATGAGGTCGAGATCCTGGTGCAGAACAACACCACGATGAACCATACCGTGCATTGGCATGGCATGTACCAGACCAACAGTTGGCAGTCCGATGGCGTGCCGGATGTCACGCAGCGGGGGATAGAGCCTGGCGACAGCTACACCTACCGCTTCACTGCGGACAAGACTGGGAGCCTGTGGTACCACTGCCATGTCAATGTTGCGGAACACATCGGTCATCGCGGCATGTGGGGGCCGCTCATCGTGGATCCGAAGAAGCCAAGCAAGCGCGAGCGGGCGGTAACCAAGGATGCGGTGTTGATGTTCTCTGGATGGAGCACCGAGGCCGCGGCCGCCTACGGTATTGGCGGAACCCCGGGCGAAGTGCTCAACTATTTCTCCATCAACGGCAAGTCGATGCCGATGAACCAGCCGCTTCGTGTGCGCAAGGGAGATGTGGTGCGATTGAGGCTGTTTGCAGCGTCGATTCCGGTATCGTTCCATCCCCACGGACACGACGCGCTTGTTACCCATAAGGATGGTACGGCGCTGAAGGATCCTTATCCCGTGGACGTGCTGGCCATGCAGCCTGGCGAGCGCTACGACGTCATCATTCATATGAACAACCCGGGTCTTTGGATGACGCATGACCATATCGAGCATCACACGACCAACAATGGCAAGGATCATGGCGGCTCGATGCTGGTGATCGAGTATGAAGAGATCGAGAAGCCCGAGTGGTACATGTGGAAGGACATCGTCTACGAGCCCGATTTCTACATGAGCGAATCCTTGAAGAAGCCTTATGGCCTGCACGATATAGAAGCGCTGAAAGGATTCGATCCGTCCGCTGTGCGTCCTGCCAAGCCTGCGCCGCATCAGCACTGAATGCAGCGGTGCCTCGGGCACAGGCGATGCCCGGGGCACAGACGCTGCGTCGTTCCAGATGCCGGGTTCCCCGCTGTCGTGCCGCAGGCGGCGAGCGCGCAAGGAGGATGAGTTGACGGATATTCTTACGCTTTGGCACTGCGCGAGCGCAGTGCAGCAAGGGCGCGAATGAAGAAGCGTGATGCGATCGACGCTTGAAGCGTGACGCAATTAACACTGCTCGCGCCGCACCCGCTCGAGCGCGCCGCAATCGATCGAACTAGGAGGCGCTGAGGCAGGTATTTGTCGGAAGGGTTTACGCCGGGCATGCGAAATGTCCGGGAAAGCGTGATGGCAGTGAGGTGGATCGAATTTTGCATTGAGTCCAATCAGTGAAGGAATTCTCATGAGTGGATGCGGATGCGAAACTATAGATGGATGTTGTTGCTTGCTCTGGTGCCGGGTGTCCTGGGCGCGGCGGCGATTGGTGTGATGTGGGGCGGACCGAAGGCGGCCATTGGCGAGCTGGAAGAGTTCTACCCGCCGCAGCGCGCCGAATCCGGGCAGGG
>JBEBRC010000012.1:0-31957 GCA_040395055.1 Steroidobacter denitrificans | reverse complement strand
AGCCATCGACTGCCCGGGGGCTCTCGCCTCGCTCGCGGCACCTCAGCGGTCTAGCCCGTCGACCGTGAGGGCACTCCCGCTCGGGGCATCTCGGCGGTTTAATCCGTCGACCGTGAGGGCGCTCCCGCTCGGGGCATCTCGGCGGTTTAATCCGTCGACCGTGAGGGCGCTCCCGCTCGGGGCATCTCGGCGGTTTAATCCGTCGACCGTGAGGGCGCTCCCGGTGTCATTACTACCCGCAAGACTTGCCTTTCCTGAATTCAGGCATCGCTAGTCAACGGCCTGCTGCTTCAGGCCTCCGCCCGCGGCGCATAGATCAGGCGCATGCCATCGGTGCCGCACAGTTGCGCCAGGCGCTCGGTCAACTCGCGCGTCGGCTTCACCGACCATTCATCGGACAGCACCAGCTCCGCACGCGCTGCCGCGCTCTGGTAGCGCACCGCCACCGTGCAACGCCCTCCGCGGAACGGCTTCAGCGTCTCCTCCAGCGACTTGACGAAGTGGCGGTCGGCGCCCTTGGGCCAGCGCAATACCAGGCGGCGACCGTGCTGCTCACGCACCTGATCGATGTCCAGCACGCGCTTGGCCGTGAGACGCCAACCCTCGATGTACTCATCGAAGCGCAGCGAGCCTTCCACCACCAGGATCGCGCTTTTGGCGATCAAGCTGCGATACTCCTGCCAGGTTTCCTCGAACATGGACGCTTCCACCCGGCCGCTGCGGTCATCGAGCGTGAAGATCACGCGCTGGCCGCGCTTGCCCAAGTCGAACACCATGCCAGCCACCGTGGCAGGCTTGCCCTTGAAATGAAAACCTTCGTTGCCGCTGGGCGCCGGCCGGTCCCCGGTCACGTCGGCGATGCGGCCGCTGATGATCGGACGCAGCTCGGCCTCGAACTCCTGGAACGGATGGCCCGTCAGGTACAAGCCAAGCGTGTCGCGTTCGCCATCCAGCCGCACGCGCTGGCTCCAGTCGGGCAGCACCTCGATCGGGATCGGTGCGCTGGCTTCGGCGCTCGTGTCCAGCAAACCGAACATGTCATCCTGTCCCACCACCCGCGCCCGTATCGTCTGATCGGCCAACTGCATGGCCGCAGGCAGGCCGTGCATCAAGGTGGCGCGATTCGGACCCAGCGCGTCGGCGGCGCCGGAACGAACCAGCGCTTCCAGCACCCGACGATTCATACGGTTGCCATCGCTGCGGCGGCACAGATCAGCCAAGTCCCGGTAGGACCCGCCGTTGGCGCGCTGCGCAACCAGTTCCTCCACCACGTTTTGACCGGCTCCCTTGATCGCGCCCAGTCCATAGCGGATGCCGCGCTGACCCGAGACGGTGAACATGTACTGCGACGTATTGACGTCAGGCGGCTCGACCTTGAGTTTCATGCGCCGCGCTTCGTCGATCAAGGTGACGACCTTGTCGGTCTTGTCCATGTCCGATGACAGGACCGCGGACATGAAGGCGGCGGGATAATGCGCCTTGAGCCAGGCGGTCTGGTACGACAACAGCGCGTAGGCGGCCGAATGCGACTTGTTGAAGCCGTAGCCGGCGAATTTCTCCATCAGGTCGAAGATGTGCTCCGCCGTGCGTTGTTCCACGCCGCGCGCAGTGGCGCCGTTGACGAAGATGGAACGCTGCTGCGCCATCTCCTCGGCCTTCTTTTTCCCCATCGCACGACGCAGCAGATCCGCACCACCCAAGGTGTAACCGGCCAGCACCTGGGCGATCTGCATCACCTGCTCCTGGTACAGAATCACACCATAGGTCGGTGCCAGCACCGGCTGCAGATCCGGGTGCAGGTAGTCGATCGGCCCGGTAGTCTTGCCATGCTTGCGTGCAATGAAGTCATCCACCATGCCCGACTGCAGCGGCCCGGGCCGGAACAGCGCCACGAGCGCGACGATGTCTTCGAAACAGTCCGGCTGCAGGCGTCGTATGAGATCCTTCATGCCGCGCGATTCGAGCTGGAATACCGCCGTCGTTTCGCAGCGCTTGAGCAGATCGTAGGTCGCCTTGTCGTCCATCGGCAGCGCCGCCATATCCAGCGACGGTTCGCCCTTCAGGGCGCGCTGCTCATTGATGATCTTCACTGCCCAGTCGATGATCGTCAGCGTGCGCAGCCCGAGGAAGTCGAATTTCACCAGGCCGGCGGCTTCCACATCGTCCTTGTCGAACTGGGTCACGACGCCGCTGCCGGATTCGTCGCAGAACAGCGGCGCGAAATCGGTCAACACCGATGGCGCGATCACCACGCCGCCGGCATGCATGCCGGCGTTGCGCACCAGGCCTTCCAGAGACATGGCCATATCGAGTACGGCTCGCGTTTCCTCCTCGTTGTGGTAGCGGCGGCGCAGTTCTTCTTCTTTTTCCAGCGCCGACTTGAGCGTGATGCCCAGTTCGAAAGGAATGAGCTTCGCAATCGAGTCGGCAAAGCCGTAGCTCATCCCATAGACGCGCGCCACATCGCGCACCACCGCCTTGGCCGCCATGGTGCCGTAGGTGATGATCTGTGAAACCCGCTCGCGTCCGTAGCGCTGCGCCACGTACTCGATGACGCGATCGCGGCCGTCCATGCAGAAGTCGATATCGAAGTCGGGCATGGAAACGCGCTCTGGATTGAGAAAGCGCTCGAACAACAAGTCGTAACGCAGTGGATCCAGGTCTGTGATGCCGATGGCATAGGCCACCAGGGAACCGGCCCCCGAACCGCGCCCAGGCCCTACGGGCACGCCATTGGCGCGCGCCCAACGAATGAAGTCCGCCACGATCAGGAAGTAGCCCGCGAAGCCCATCTGGCAGATGACGCCGAGTTCGATCTGCAACCGCTCGTGGTATTCCTCGGCGCCGATCGTGCGCCCTTTGACAGGCGCCGCGGCGAGCTGATTCAGCCTTGCCTCCAATCCCAGCCTTGCTTCCTCGCGCAGGAAGTCCTCGGTCGTCATGCCAGGTGGAACCGGATAGGCCGGCAGCACCGACTTGCCGAGTGTCAGCTGCAAACTGCAGCGACGCGCGATTTCAACCGAGTTCGAGAGCGCTTCCGGCAAGTCCTTGAACAGTTCCGCCATCTCCTGCGGCGACTTCAGGTACTGCTGCGGCGTGTAGCGCCGAGGGCGCTTCGGGTCCTCGACCAAGTTGCCGTCGTGAATGCATACCCGCACCTCGTGCGCCTGGAAATCCTCGGCGCGAATGAAGCGCACGTCGTTCGTCGCCACGATCGGCACGCCGCGCTCGCAGGCCAACTCCACCGCTGCCTGGATCAGCCGTTCCTCGCCCTCACGACCCGTGCGCTGCAATTCCAGGTAGTAGCGATCGCCGAACAGGTCCAGCCAGAAATCAAGCGCGCTCGAGGCATCCTCGGGACGGCCGTTGATGAGCGCGCGGCCGACATCGCCGGCACGGGCGCCGGACAAGGCGATCAAGCCCGTCAGGCTGTCTTTGCTCAGCCATTCGCGATCGATCATCGCGACACCCTTGCTCTGGCCTTCCAGCCAGGAGCGGCTGACCAGCCGGGTGAGATTGCGATAGCCGACATCGTTCTGGCACAGCAGCACCAGGGTCGAGGGCTCGGCGCGCTCGCCGGGTTCGCGCAGCTTCAGGTCAACGCCGATGATGGGCTTGAGCCCGCGCGACAATGCCGCCCGATAGAACTTGACCATGCCGAACAGATTGCTCTGGTCCGTCAGGGCCACGGCCGGCATGCCGGCGGCGGCGGCGGTTTCCATCAGCCCAGGCTGGCCGCCCCCCTCGTTCGTGATCCGCACGACGCTGTCGACCAGCGCGTATTCGGTGTGGAGATGCAGATGAACAAAGGTCATTTCAAGCCGTCTATCAGATCAATGCAGTGATTCGAGGCGCTTCGAATCACTTCGATTCGAAGCGTTCAGCGGCGCGGAATCTTCAGCGCCATGCCGGCCAGGGTGAGCCGCACCGGCTCGAAGCTGCGCCGGTGTATCGCCGTCGCGCCATGACGCGACAGCGCCCGATAATGCTCCGGGGTACTGTAGCCCTTATGTGATGCAAAGCCGTAGTTCGGGTAGACCGCATCCAGGGCGACCATCATGCGATCGCGCGTCACTTTCGCCAGTATCGAGGCCGCGCCGATGCAACGCTCGAGCGCATCGCCACCGACGATCGTCTCGACGCTGCAGGTAAAAGGCAGGCCGGCGAACGAAGGGCAGCGATTGCCGTCGATCTGCACATGCGCCGGCAGTACGCGCAGACCCAGCAGGGCCCGCCGCATCGCCAGATGCGTCGCTTCGAGTATGTTGAGGGTATCAATCTCTGCGACATCCGCCCAGGCCACCGACCACGCCAGCGCCGTGCCGCGGATCTTGTCCGCCAGTTCCTGGCGTTCCTGCGCCGCGAGCAGCTTCGAGTCGCGGATGCCACGGATTCTCCGGCGCGGATCGAGAATCACCGCCGCGGCGACCACCGGTCCGGCCAGCGGTCCCCGCCCAGCTTCATCGACTCCGGCCAGCAGGCCCTCGCGAGCCCAATCCAGCGCCAGCTGTGCGGAACCCATCTTCGCGCTAGGCCTCAGGCATGCCGCCGGCAGCGGGTACGTCGCCGGAGCACTGGGGCAGCAACTCGATGATCGCGGCGGCGGCGCTGGCGCTGGCATCACGCCGCAGCGTTTGATGACTCCGTGCGACCGTCTGCAGCAGCTGATCGCGATCGGCACGCTCCAACTGCTCCAGTACCGCCGGTCCCAGCACGTCTGCACGCACCTCCTGGTTGAAGTACTCGGGGACGACCTGATGGCCCGCCAGCAGGTTGGGCTGGGCGAAATACGGCGCCTTGAACAGCTTCAAGGTCCGCAACAGAAACGTTGTGAAGCTGCCCAGGCGATAGGCCACCACCATCGGGCGCTTGACCAAGGTCGCCTCCAGGGTAGCCGTACCGGAGGCGAGCAACAGTACATCGCTGGCGGCCATGACCTGCTGCGCCTGGCCATCGACCACCGTCACCTGCTGCGCCACCCCTGCCCGCTCCAATGCCGCCACGAAAATCCGGCGGGTGGGCTCGTTGGCCAGCGCCGCCACGAACTTCAGTTGCGGCCGCCGCTGGAGCAGCCAGCGGACGGTGGCGGCAAAGGGTGGCCCAAGGCGTGTCGCCTCGCCCTGACGGCTGCCCGGCAGCAGGCCAACGTACGTCCCCTCGCGCGCCAGCCCCAGCGCATCGCGCGCGACGAGCGGATCGAGGTGCATCGCAATCCGATCGGCCAGCGGATGGCCGACGAAAACCGCCCGCACCGCATTCGCATCGTAGAACTGCTTCTCGAACGGCAACAGGCACAATACCAAATCGACCGCCTGCCCGATCGTGCGCACCCTGCCGCGCCGCCAGGCCCATACCTGCGGGCTGACGTACTGCACGGTGCGGATCCCGCTGGCCTTCAGCCGCGGCGCCAGGCGCAGATTGAATTCCTTGGCATCGACGCCGACATACACATCAGGCCGCTGCGCCAACACCCGCCTGATGAGGGCGCGCCGAATGCGCAGCAATCGCGGCAGATGTGGAATGATCTCGAACACGCCCATGACGGCCAGTTCCTCCGCGCGCTCCCAAGCCTCGCAGCCCGCCGCGATCATGCGCGGCCCTGCGATCCCGGCAAAGCGCGCCTGCGGCAGCCTGGCGCGCAGGGCATCGATCAACTGGGCTCCAAGATTGTCGCCGGAGGCCTCGCCGGCGACCAGGACGATCAACGGCGATGCCTTATCGGCCACTGGCAATGCACCGCGGCCAGGCAGCGCGGCAGCACGCGCGCGGCAAGTGCATGGCCAGCGATGGCGCTGCGGCGCCAGGGGGGGTCATCTCACGATCCCTACCCGTTCTCGCCGTGGCGTCGAATCGCTGAGGAAACTGACCAGCGGCAGGATCTCGGGCTGCGCTTGCGCCCTGTCCGTCAACTGCGCCGTCGCCTCGACCAGCTTCAGCTTGGAGCGATACAGGATCTTGTAGGCATCGCGAATGTTGCGCACCTGCTCCACGGTATAGCCGCGCCGTTTCAGCCCCTCGGCATTGACACTGTGCGGCTCGGCCGGCCGACCGACCGCCATCACGAATGGCGGCACATCGCGCGTCACGGCGGTGTTGTTGGCGATGAATGCATGGGCGCCGACCTTGCAGAACTGATGCACGCCGGAAAACCCGCCCATGTGCACCCAGTCGCCCAGTTCCACATGCCCGCCCAGAGTCGCATAGTTCGCGAACACGCAATGCGAACCGATCACGCAGTCGTGGCCGACGTGCGAGCCGGCCATGAACAAATTGTCGCTGGCGATGCGGGTAACCAGCTGATCCTTGGTGGTGCCGCGGTTGACGGTGCAGTTTTCGCGAAAGCAATTGCGATCGCCGATTTCCAGGCGAGTCGGTTCGCCCTGGTACTTCAAGTCCTGCGGTGCGGCGCCGATGGAGGCGAACTGGAAAATCTTGTTGTCACGCCCGATCGTCGTCGGGCCATCGATCACCACGTGCGGGCCGACCCACGTGCCGGGACCGATCGTCACGCCCGCACCAATGACGGTGTAGGCGCCGATCTGGACATCCGGCGCCAGGCGCGCATCCGGTGCAATCAGTGCGGTCGAATGGATCGCCATACCGGCCTCTTATTCGCGACTCTGGGACTCTGGAAAGCGGCTCATGAACCGGGTGCGACCATCACTTCCGCACTGGCCGCTTCCCGGCCATCCACCTCTGCGGTCGTGGAGAACTTCCAGATGCCGCGCAGTGAACGTTCGAGCGTCGCACTCAGAATGAGCTGATCGCCCGGCACGACCGGACGGCGGAAGCGAGCCTTGTCGATGCCCACGAAATACAGCTCACGCTTGTCGTCCGGATAGACCCCGGCGGTAACGAAAGCGAGGATACCGGCGGTCTGCGCCAGCGCCTCCAGGATGATGACACCGGGAAACACCGGGCGCTGCGGAAAATGGCCGGGAAAAAACGGTTCGTTGACCGTGACGTTCTTGATCGCGCGGATGGATGCGCCGGATCGGCAGTCGAGGACGCGATCGACGAGCAGGAAGGGATAGCGGTGCGGCAGACGGCGCATCACTTCCTGGATGTCCATCGTCAACGGCTCTGACATTGTTACCTCGTGGTTATTCATTGGCACTCCGTGGCGCCGCAGCCGGCACCATCGCTTGCGCGCTTCAGGCGCCAGGCGTTCGATCGCTGGGCGAGTCCTGTCCGGACCGCGTCTGCGATCCCTCCTCCGGCCCCGACGCATCGGCCGGCGCCGCGCCCGCGGACGCCTGCTCGAGCTGCGTGCGCAGCCGGCGCACTTCGCGCGCCAGATCGTCGAGCTGGTAGAAGCGCGCGGCATTCTTCCGAAACTGCGCCGCCGGTTCCACCGGCAGGCCACTGGAATAATAGCCCGGCTTGTGGATGCTGCTCATCACAAATGATTTCCCCGTCAGCACGACATCGTCGCAGATCGTCAGGTGCCCGGCGATACCGACCTGTCCGGCGATCATGCAGCGCTCGCCGATGGTCGTGCTGCCCGAGACCCCGGAGCAGCCCGCCATCACGGTATGGGCGCCGATACGTACGTTGTGGCCGATCTGGATCTGGTTATCCAGCTTGACGCCGTCGCCCACGATCGTATCGTCGATGGCGCCGCGATCGATGGTGGTGTTGGCGCCGATCTCGACATCGTTGCCGATGCGTACGCTGCCGACCTGCGGCACCTTGATCCATCGCCCCTGCTCGGGCGCCAGGCCAAACCCGTCGGCGCCGATCACGACGCCGGGGTGCATGATGCATCGTTCGCCGATGGCGGCGGCGGCGCACACGGTCACGCGCGCGACCAGATGCGAATCAGCGCCGATGCTGGCATCGTCCAGGACGATACACCCCGGACCCACGACCACCCGGGGGCCGATGCTGGCCCTGGCACCGATCACGCACTGAGGACCGATCGAGGCACTGGGATCGATCCGCGCCGAGGCATCCACGACCGCACTGGCATGGCAGCCGGCTGTCACTGCGGCGGCAGGATGCAGCATGGCCGCGATATGCGCATAAGTGGCACGCGGGTTGCTGGACAATAGCGCCGGGACCGGGCACTCCTGCGCAAAGCGAGGCTCCAGCACCACGGCGCCGGCGCGCGTCGCGGCCAGTGAGCGCCGATGGCGCGGATCGGCCAGAAAGCCGATGGCACTGGAATCCGCCGCCTCCAGGGTTGCGACCCGCGACACACGGGCATCCGGGTCGCCTTTGAGCATGCAACCGAACCGAACCGCCAATTCTCCCAGGCTGGTTGTCATGACCGCGTTGCCATGGCCGCACGTCGTACCCGCCTCATCGAGGCCGGCGTGACGAAGCCCTCGACACCGGCCCAGGCGTGCAGGGGCGCCCTAGGGCTTGGCTGCAGGCTTGGCAGGAGTGGGCGTACCCGCCCTGGAACGCGACTGCAGCGCATTGAGTACCTGGGGCGTGATATCCAACGATTCGTTGACATACAGCACGCCATCGCCGACCACGAGGTCATAGTTGGACGTGCGGGCGAATGCCTGCACTTCCTGCAGCAAAGAGCTCTGCAGCTTGCCCAGCTCCTCGTTGCGGCGCAGGTTCAGGTCCTCGACGTACTCGTTCTGCTTGCGCGCCAATTCGCGCTGGCCGTCGCGCAGGTCCTTCTCCGCGTTGCGGCGCTCGTTCTCCGCCATGACCGCGCCGTCGCGTTGCAGCTTGTCTTCCTTCGCCTTCAGATCGTTCTGCTGCGCCAGGATTTCACGCTGCCGCGGCGCAAACTCATCCTGCAAAGCCTGCATCGCGATCTTGGCCTGCGGCGCCTCCTGCAGCAGCCGCGGCACATTGACCACCGCGATCTTGGCCTGCGCGAACGCCGCGCCCAGCGGCGCGATCAGCGCCACGGACGTCAATGCCATCGTACCCAGAATGCTCAAACGTGCCATGTGTAATGGACCTCGACAATCAGTATTGAAAAGTCACCGGTTTTTAGAAAGCTTGACCGATCGAGAACTGGAAGCCTTCTCTTTCATCCCCGTATTCGGCACCGCTGCGGCTCTTGGCATTGAGCGCCACGGCATAGCTGAAACGGAACACCCCCAACGGTGCGAGCCACTGGACGGCCACCCCGGCGGACTGCTTCAGGTCATCATAACTGAACTTGTAATCCACTGGTGTACCGACTCGGACGCCATCCTCGTTGATCATGTTGTCGGCGCCGAGAAAATTGATGTCCTGATCCGAAAACACGTTGCCTATGTCGTAAAAAAGGCTGAAGCGGGCGCTATTGGCCCACTTCTCAGGCATCGGCAACAACAGTTCGGTCTGCGCCACGGTCTTGATGTTACCGCCATACGGGCGGCCGTAGCTGTCCTTCGGCCCCAGGCGCGATTCGCGATAGCCGCGCACCGAGTCCGGTCCGCCGGCAAAGTACTGGCGGTACGGCGGCAGGGCCGTGGTATCGCCCAGGCCCTTGCCGTAGGCGGCCTCGAGATTGAACATCAAGGTGAAACTGCGCCAGATCGGTATGAACTGCAGGTAATCATAGGACGCCGTCCAGAACTCGACGTCGCTGCCCGGCACGGTGTAGCCGACGTTGAAGCGGTGCCGGGCGCCGCGGGTGGCGAAAATGGCGCGATTGCGCGAATCATAACGCCAGCCGAGATTCAGCTCCAAGGTGTCGAACTGGCTGCTGACGACTTCGAAGTCGAAATCGTCGTCGCAATCCCCATCGACCGTCACCTGCTCGATGCAGTGCACCTTCGGATTGCCGTTGTTGCGCACCCAGTCGATCGCCTCATCGGCGCTGCCGCCCTCGGTGGCCGCCAGTTCTGCGCGCTGCGCCGACAGGCCGATGCCCAGATACTGGAACTCGGTGATCGGCCAATCGTAATTGAGCCCCACGCTGATGGTCTCGGTGCTGAAATCCGAGGTCGCGGACGTGAACTGGGTGATGTCGCGATAACCGACCGAGATCGAGCGCTGCACCTCATCGATGGTGGTGTAGCGATCCGTATGCGAGAAACTGAAGGCTTTCGCGTAGCGGCCCGAATTGATCTCGGCGGCGATGCGATTGCCGGTGCCCATGAAGTTCGAGTGCACGAAATTGCCGTTCAGGATGACGGATTGCGACTCGGAGTAGCCGACGCCGCCGCCGAACTGGCCGGGCAGGCCCTCCTCGATGCGAAAATCGACGTCGACCAGGTCGGCGGCGCCCGGCACCTGGTTGGTCTCCACATCGACCTTCTCGATGAACGGCAGGCGCTGGATACGCACCTTGGAACGCTCCACCGCCGCATTGGACAGGTAGGAACCCTCGAGCTGGCGCATCTCGCGACGGAACACCTCGTCGTTCACGCTGGTGGTGCCGTTGAAATTCACGCGGCGTACGTACACCCGATTCTTGGGGTCCACGACGAAGGTGAGGGAAATCTCCTTGGTCTGCGGATCGGTCTGAGGTACCGGGTCGATGGTCGCAAACGCATAACCGTCTATGCCCAGGCGAAACTTCATCGCCTCGGTGGAAGCCGTGATCTGGCGCAGCGAATAGGTATCGCCCGGCTTGAAGAAGATCAGCCGACGCAGTTCCGATTCTGGCACGACCATGTTGCCCGCGATCTTGACGTCGGAAATCCGGAACACGTCACCCTCGTGCACGTTGATCGTGACGAAAATGTCATCTTTCTCCGGCGCGATGGCGACCTGGGTGGAGGTCACCGCGAAATCGGCATAGCCGCGATCCATGTAGTAGGAGCGCAATTTTTCCAGATCGCCCGACAGCGCCTCGCGCGCGTAGCGATCATCCTGCTTGTACCAGGACAGCCAATTGGGTGTTCTGAGTTCGAACTGATCCAGCAATTCATCATCCGGGAATGCGGTGTTGCCGGCGACGTTGATCTGCCGGATGCGCGCCCGCTTGCCTTCGTTGACGTCGATCGTCAACTTGACCTTGTTGCCGGGGACCTCCTCGACCGTGGTTTCGATGAGCACCGCGTACTTGCCGCGCGAGAAGTACTGGTCGGTAAGGTATTGCTTGACCTCATCGAGCACCGACTGATCGAAGGTCTTGCCGGTCGCCAGCCCGACGTTGCGCAAGGATCGTTGCAGATCCTCGGTCTTGATGTCCTTGTTGCCCTTGATCTCGAAGCTCTCGATCGAGGGGCGCTCCAGGACGGCGATGACCAAGGTGCCGCCATCGCGGCGTATTTCCACGTCGCGAAAGAAACCGGTCGAATACATCGCGCGCAGCGCCTCGGCGATGCGGCGCTCGTCGAGCCGATCACCGATGTTGATCGGCAGGTAGTTGTACACCGTACCCTCGGAGATACGCTGCAGTCCTTCGATGCGGATATCGCCGACGACGAAGCCCTGGCTTGCCGGAGCAGGTGCCGAGGGTTGCGCCGGCATCAAGGACAAAGGGTCCTGCATGACGTTCTGCGACAACGCCGTGCCGGCGCACGCGCCCGAGGCTGCGACCGCGAGCGTCGCGTGGATGATGGATCTCAAACGCATGCGGCGCCTTAATTCAAGTGTCTTGCAATGTCGTTATAGAAGGCCAAGCTCATCACCAGGAACAGCATCATGATGCCGATCTGCTGACCGATCAGCTGTGCACGCTCTGAGACAGGTCGTCCCTTCACCAGTTCCGCGATCTGATAGACGATCTGTCCGCCATCGAGGATCGGGATCGGCATCAAGTTCAATACGCCCAGGCTGATGCTGATCAGGGCCAGGGTGCTGAGAAAGACGCGCCATCCCTGACGCGCGGCGAAGCCGGTGGTCTCAGCAATGCTGATCGGGCCGGAAATCGCCTTCAGCGACACATTGCCGGTCACGATGCGCCCCAGGATACGCAAGGTGAACACGGAAGTGTCCCAGGTCTTGATCGTAGCGTGGCCGACGGCCGCCACCAGCCCGTACTGCTGCAGCGTAAGCATGTCGCTGGCCTCGCGCCCGCTGTGGCTGGGCAGGGCCTGATTGCTGGGCACGACGCCGATGAGCCCCACTTTGCGGCCCGCCACGGTCTGCTCGCCGATCGTGACCGGCAGTTGCAGGACTTGGCCGTCACGGCGGACCTCCACCGTCACGGCCCGCCCCATGCTCGGTTCGACCTGTCGCACCAGGGCAGAGAAGTCCGCCAGCGGCTGGCCATCGAACGCCAGGATTTCGTCGCCCGGCTGTAGTCCGGCCTGCTCTGCCGCGCTTCCGGGCACCACTTGACCCACGATCGCCGCCACCCGCGGGCGCCAGATGTCGAAGCCCAGCCCCACCAGCAAAGCGCCAGGCTGGGTCAGTTCGCGCGTGCGCCCTGCCGCCTGCAGCGCCAGCTCACGCTCGCTGCCGTCGGCACCGCGCACGCGCAGATTGATCGTGCCATCGTCGGTCATGTCCTCGAGGATGCGCAGTGTCGCCGCTTCCAGGGTCGGCGTGGGCATGCCGTCGACGGCGAGGATCTCATCCTCCTCCATCAGTCCCGCCTGCGCCGCGATCGATTCGGGCGCCACGGCGCCGACCACCGGCTTGAGCGCCGGCACGCCGGCGGCGAACAAGACCCAATACAGAAATACCGCGAAAATCAAATTGAAGGCCGGCCCGGCCAGCAGCACGGCGATGCGTTTCCAGATCGGCTGGCGATTGAAGGCGCGTGCGGCCTCCTCCGGCGCGACGTTTCCCTCGCGCTCGTCCAGCATCTTGACATAACCGCCCAGCGGAATCGCCGCCACCACGTACTCCACCGCGTCCTTGCCGTAGGTACGACGCCACAGCGGTTTGCCGAAGCCGATGGAAAAGCGCAGGACCCGGATTCCGAGGCGCCGCGCCACCCAGAAATGCCCGAATTCATGCACCGCCACCAGCACGCCGATCGCCACGATGAACGCCGCGATCGCGATCAGGAATTCAAGCGGACTGTCAGTCGAAATCATGCATACACTCCGGCAGCGGCTGTCACGGCGGCTTGCGCCTCGCAGCGCGCCCACTCGTCGGCCTCCAGCACATCCTCGAGCGAATGCGCCGGCGCCGATTGGTGACCCGCCAGGACACGATCGATCACGGCAGGAATCCTCACGAACGCCAACCGCCGCTCGAGAAACGCAGCGACGGCAACCTCGTTGGCGGCGTTCAGCACCGCCGGTGCCGTACCGCCAGCCTCCGCGGCCGCGCGCGCCAGCCCCAGGCCAGGGAAGCGAGCAAGGTCCGGCGCTTCGAAGTCCAAAGGCGACGCGCGCAAGATATCCAGGGATTCTACACCGGAGGCGAGGCGCTCCGGCCACCCCAGCGCGTGAGCGATCGGCGTACGCATGTCGGGATTGCCCAACTGCGCCAGCATCGAGCCATCCACGTATTCGACCAGAGAATGGACGACGCTCTGCGGATGCACCACGATTTCGACCTGATCGGGACTCAGTTCGAACAATAGGCAGGCCTCGATCAACTCCAGTCCCTTGTTCATCAGTGTTGCCGAATCCACCGAAATCTTGCGTCCCATGATCCAGCGCGGATGCGCACAGGCCTGCTCAGGCGTTACCTCGTGCAAGGCCGCCGGGGCAGTGCGCAGAAAAGGCCCGCCCGAGGCGGTCAGCAGTACGCGCCGCACCCCCTCATGGGGATTGCCCGCACGACACTGAAAGATCGCATTGTGCTCGCTGTCCACGGGAATCAGCGTTGCGCCACCATCGCACACCGCCTGCATGAACAAGGGCCCGGACATGACCAGCGCTTCCTTGTTCGCCAGCATGATGCGCTTGCCGGCACGTGCCGCGGCCAGGCTCGAGTGCAGGCCTGCCGCCCCGACGATCGCCGCCATCACCGCATCGACCTCGTCATGCGCCGCGACTTCACTCAGCGCCGTGCGTCCCTGCAGCACTTCAGTGGGCAAGCCCGCCTGGCGCAATTGCACGGCCAGCCTCGCCGCCGCCGCTGCATCGACCACCACGGCGAAGTCCGGGCGATGCGCCAGGCATTGCTCGCGCAGCCGGACGATATTGCTGTGCGCCGCCAGCGCCACCACCCGATAGCGATCCCGATGCCGATGCAGCACATCCAAGGTGCTCAGGCCGATACTCCCGGTCGATCCGAGTACCGCAACGCCGATTCTTTCGTTCATCTGAGCAGCGACCCCAGGCGTTCCAGGCCGAGCAGGAACACCGGCGCCGCGGCCGTAATGCTGTCGACCCGATCCAACACCCCACCGTGGCCTGGCAGCAGGTTACCGCTGTCCTTCAGCCCGGCATGGCGCTTGAACATGCTCTCGGTGAGATCGCCGACGATCGATGCCACCACCACGATCAGGCATAGTCCGATGAACACCATGGGATTCATATCAAACCACCCTGTGCCGATCCCCGCCATCAGGACCGCGGCCAGCACGCCCCCGGCGACGCCCTCCCAGGTCTTGCCCGGACTGACCTGTGGCGCCAGCTTGTGGCGACCGAAGCGTCGACCGATAAAATAGGCGCCGACGTCGGCGGCAACCACCAGCAGCAGCAAAAAAAGCATCAGCTGCGGCGCAATCGAGTGCAGTCGCACCAGCGACAGCCACAATGGCAGCAGGACGAACGCGCCCGCCATCGCGGAGCTGATCCGATTTACCTGCGCCGGCGCCGCCGCGAGCCAGATCAGCGCCACCAGCCACCATACCAGGGCTGCATAGAGCAATACGTCCAGCGCCGCATGCTCGGCGCCCAGCCACCACATGGCCGCGATGCACAGGGCAATGACTCCTACATAAGCCCCTTTGGCTGAATGCCGCGTGAAGCCAGGGAAAGCCGACCACTCCCAGGCGCCCGCCAGCACCAGCAGCGTCAGCGCCGCCATCGTCGCCGAGTGGGGCAGGAACAGGATGATCAGAATGACCATCGGTCCCGCTATCAACGCGGTGATGATACGCTGGCGCAGCATCAGTGCTTTCCAGCCCGCTGTGGCGCGTCCGGGCGCGGCTCCGGCGCCAGCTCCTGTGCCGGGATCAGTCCGAAACGCCGCTGGCGGCCGGCAAAATACTCGATCGCCGCCTCGAGTTCGACTTCGCCGAAATCCGGCCACAGGGCGTCGCAGAAATACAGCTCGGTATAGGCCAGGTTCCACAGCAGGAAATTACTGATGCGGCGCTCTCCCCCGGTACGGATCAGCAGATCCGGGTCGGGCAGCCCGCCCAGCGCCAGCTGCGCGGCCAACGCCAGCTCGTCGATGTCCTCGACCTGCATGCTTGCCGCGACGCATTGGCGGGCGAGTTCCCGCGCGGCATTCGTGATGTCCCAGCGACCGCCGTAGGCAATCGCGATCACCAAGGTCATGCGTCGATTGCCGGCAGTCAAGGAGGCGGCAGCCTGCATGCGCTCGCGCAGCGCCGGCGCAAGCTGCTGCAGATCGCCGGCGAAACACAGGCGGATTTCGTTGCCATGGAGCTCCGAGACTTCCTGGTCCAGCGCCTCCAGGAACCGTCTCATGAGCATCGAAACCTCGTCCTTGGGGCGCTTCCAGTTCTCGCTGGAGAAAGCAAACAAGGTGAGGACCTCGATGCCGCGGCGCACACACCCCTCGACGACCTGCTTGACCGCACGCACACCCATGTGATGACCGGCAGGACGCGGCAAGGCGCGCGCCGCGGCCCATCGGCCGTTGCCATCCATGATCACTGCGATGTGGCGCGGCCTGTCGCCTCGCGTCTGGCTGTTCACTTATCCCCGATCCGATTCGGCTGTTGGGCCACGTGGGAAATCATCGATGCCACTCCAGTCGCCGCGGCGGGCAGGCCCGCGGACGAAGCGGCGCTTCGCAGGATACCTGCGCCCCTGGGGCTTGGGTTGCCGGGTCGCACCTGCGGCGCTCTAGACCTGCATCAACTCTTTTTCTTTTTCCACCAAGACCTGATCGATCTCGGCGACGTGCTTGTCAGTCAATTTTTGCACGTCTTCCTGGGCGCGCCGGTCGTCGTCCTGCGACAGCAGCTTCTCTTTCAGCATTTCCTTCAGTTCGTTCATGACGTCGCGCCGCACGTTCCTGACCGCGACGCGTGCGTTTTCCGCCTCGTGGCGCACCACCTTGGTCAAATCCCGGCGCCGTTCCTCGGTCAGCGCCGGCATCGGCACCCGGATGACGGTGCCGGCGGTGTTCGGCATCAGGCCCAGATCCGACTTCATGATTGCCTTCTCGATCGCCTGCACCAGGTTTTTTTCATAGGGCGTCACGGTCAGCGTGCGCGCATCTTCCAGCGCGATGTTCGCCACCTGCTGCAGCGGCACCTCGCTGCCATAGTAGTCGACTCGGATATGCTCGAGCAGACTCGTATGCGCCCGCCCGGTGCGCAAGCGCTTCAGTTCGTTGCGCAAGGATGCGACACATTTCTGCATGCGCTCCACAGCGTCTTTCTTGATGTCTTCCAGCATGGCCGTTCTCCAGCTTCAAGCGTTGGTGACGAGGGTTCCCACGTCTTCGCCACGCACGATACGCAGCAGCTCGCCCGGGGTAGTCAGATCAAACACGCGCAGCGGCACGTTGTTGTCGCGACACATGACGATCGCCGTTGCGTCCATGACGTTGAGGCGATCCGTCAGCACCTTGTCGAAGGTCAGGCGCGTATAGCGCGTGGCAGCCGGGTTTTTCAGCGGATCGTCGGAGTAGACGCCATTGACCTTGGTCGCCTTCAGCAGCAGGTCGGCATTGATCTCTATCGCCCGCAGGCTGGCGGCGGTATCGGTGGTGAAGAATGGATTGCCGGTACCTGCCGCCATGATCGTCACTCGCCCCTTCTCCAGATGCCGCACCGCACGGCGCCGGATGTATTCCTCACAGACCTCGTTGATGCGGATCGCAGACATGACGCGAACATACAGCCCGAGCGCCTCCAGCGCATCCTGCATGGCCAGGGAGTTCATGACCGTCGCCAGCATTCCCATGTGATCGCCGGTGACCCGGTCCATGCCGGCGCGGGCCAGCCCTGCCCCGCGGAAAATATTCCCGCCGCCGATGACGACCGCCACCTGCATGCCCAGGCTCATGACCTCCCGGATTTCCAGCGCGACGCGCTTGAGCATCTTGGGATCGATGCCGTAGTCCCCCTCTCCCATCAGCGCTTCGCCGGAGAGCTTGACCAGAATGCGCTGCAGTCCCGGGCCGGGCGCCGGGCCGGGGCGCGAGGAGCTGCCTGGCCGTTGGCTGACCTGACCTGTCTGCCCTGTACTGTTGCTCGTCATGGATGACCGCCCGGCATGTGAACTATTTGGATCATTATAAAGAACCCCGCCGTGGCGGGGTTCTTCTGTCGGCTGCGGTTCGTGAAATCACCGACCCGGAGTTCCGTCCGCCGTGGACTTCGAGCTTTCCACCTGCCTGCGAACCTCTTCGGCGAAATCCTCCTGCTTCTTCTCGATGCCCTCTCCGACTTCGTAGCGCACGATCGAGACCACTTCGCCCCCTGCATTGCGCAGGTACTGTTCCACGGTCTGCTTATCGTCCTTCACGAAAGGCTGGCCCAGCAGCGTGACCTCGTTGAGCCACTTGCGCACCTTGCCCTCAACGATCTTGTCGACGATCTCCTGCGGCTTGCCGGCGCTCTTGGGGTCGTTCTTGGCCTGCTCGGCAAACACTTCCCGCTCGCGCGCGACTTCGGCGGCCGAGACGTCGGCCGCCGATACGCGGACCGGATTGATCGCCGCCACGTGCATCGCGATGTCCTTCGCCACCGCCTCATCGCCGCTTTTCATGGCGACCAGCGCACCGATACGGGTACCGTGCAGGTAGGCGCCGACGACCGCGGCAGCCTCGATCACCTGGAAGCGCCGGATGCTGATGTTCTCGCCGATCTTGGCGATCAAGGCCCTGCGCACGGCGTCGATCGACTCGCCACTGGCGGTGGGCAGCGCCGACAGCGCCTCGACGTCCGCCGGCTGGCTGGCCAGCACTGCCTTGGCGACGTCTGTCGCGAGCTGTTGGAAGTCCTTCTCGCGCGCGACGAAATCCGTCTCGCAATTGATCTCCGCAATCGCCGCGCGCCTGCCGTCCTCGGAGCGCTCGATGGCGATGACGCCCTCGGCGGCCACGCGCGCGGCCTTCTTGTCGGCCTTCGCCAGGCCGGCCTTGCGCATCATTTCGGCCGCGGCGTCCAGGTCGCCGTTGGTCTCCACCAGCGCCTTCTTACATTCCATCATCCCCGCGCCTGTACGCTCGCGGAGCAACTTTACTGCTTCAGCTGTAACGGCCATGAATCACTCCGCCTCGGTGCCCTGGTTGCCATCGGCGACCGCATCCGCCGTGGCGGCTGCCGGGACGCTCTCTGGGGCGCTCTCCGGGGCGCTCGCCGCAGGCTCGCTCGCGACCGCGGTCGGCTTGTGCTTGGCCAGCGCCGCCTGGCGTCGGGCCATGAACTCTTCCGGTGACACGTCCGCCTCGACATCGTCGACTTCCGCCGCCACGACTTCCTCGACCGGCCCGTCTACGGTCAGCGCGTCCGGTGTCTTGCGACGCGCAGGCGCCTTTTTCACCGCCGCCTTGGGTGCCGGACGGCGCGCCGCCGGGGCGCCGGTCTTGGGCTTCGGCCTGCCCTCTTCGTCGAGCTCGACGAACTCATCCTCGCCTGTCGGCACCTCCGGCAAGGCCGAACGGCCTTCCAGGACTGCGTCCGCCATGCCTTCGGCATAGAGCTGGATCGCACGCATGGCGTCGTCATTGCCGGGTACGACATAGTCCACGTCGTCCGGGCTGCAATTGGTATCGACGACCGCGACCACCGGGATGCCAAGCTTGCGTGCTTCGTGGATCGCGATGCGCTCATGCCCGACGTCGATCACGAACAGTACGTCCGGGAGGGACTCCATTGCCTTGATGCCGCCCAGGCTGCGCTCGAGCTTGTCGCGCTCGCGACGCAGGCCCTGCGCTTCGCGCTTGCTGTGCTGGTCGAGTATGCCGTTCTGGGCCATCTCGTCCAGGTTGGTCAGGCGCTTGATCGACTGGCGTACGGTCTTGAAATTGGTGAGCATGCCGCCCAGCCAGCGATGGCTGACGTGAGGCATGCCGCAGCGGCCGGCAGCCACTTTGACCGCTTCGCGCGCGGAGCGCTTGGTGCCGACGAACAGAATGCGCCCGCCATCGGCCACGACTTGGCGGATGAAGCCCGACGCCTCGTTGTACAAAGGCAGCGTCTTCTCGAGATTGATGATGTGGATACGATTGCGTTCCCCGAAAATGAACGGCGCCATCTTGGGGTTCCAGAAGCGGGTCTGGTGTCCGAAATGAACACCCGCTTCCAGCATCTGCCGCATGGACATGCTGGCCATAACTCGAATCTCCTTGGGGGTTGAGCCTCCACCTGCCCCATGCGACGACCCGCCGCGCTTGCGCGCTTTCAGCAGGCACCCCGTCACATGTGTCGGCAAAGTGTGAGAGTTGATGAAATTCCGAAGTCGCGGCCCCGGAATCCGGATTCCCGCATCGTGGCCCGGAAGTTCCCGGAGCCAGGATTCAGAATCCAGAAACAGGCGCCCGAATCGAGAACAAACCGTCGAGAACAGGCCTCGAGAATCGTTGCGAAAAAAGCGCGCGCTTTATACCATAAACTCCATGATCGTCCAAAAGTTTTTGCGCCATCGAGGCATGTCGGTGGATTCCATTCCGGCCCCGGCCGGGCAGCCGCCCCACCCGTCCGCGCACCGGGATTCGGCGCCGTCCGCACCGGGGATCGGCGAGCATACCAGCCGGGCGGCTGCTATGCTGCACCGGCTGACCCGCTGATGCGCGGCTTGCTGCAGTCACTGTCGCGCCGGCCAGCCGGCTCCGCCGACGATCCGGCAACGGCCCTTTCCTCCTCCAATTCATCACGCCCCATGCAGGTGACGATCAAAACGCCCGCGGAACAGGACCAGATGCGCCTCGCAGGACGATTGGCCGCCGATGTCCTGGACATGATCGCACCCTATGTGGTGCCCGGCGTCACGACCGAGGAGCTGGACACGCGCTGTCACGAATATATCGTCGACGTACAGCGGGCAATCCCCGCGCCGCTCAACTACCGCGGTTTCCCAAAATCGATCTGCACCTCCATCAATCATGTCGTCTGCCACGGCATCCCCAGCCCCGAGAAGCGGCTCAAGCAGGGCGACATCATCAACATCGACATCACCGTCATCAAGGACGGCTGGCACGGCGATACCAGCCGCATGTTCGCGGTGGGCAAGGTTTCGCCCGCGGCGCAGCGCCTGATGGACCTTACCCATGAGGCAATGTGGATCGGCATCCGCGAGGTGCGCCCGGGGGCGCGCCTGGGCGACATCGGCTCGGCGATCCAGACCTTCGCCGAGCCTCAGCATCTGAGCGTCGTGAGGGAGTATTGCGGGCACGGCATCGGCCGCATCTTTCACGAAGATCCGCAGGTTTTGCATTACGGCGAGCGTGGGCGCGGCATGGAAGTGCTGCCGGGGATGACCTTCACCGTCGAGCCCATGCTCAATGTGGGCAAACGCCAGGTGCGGCTGCTGCCGGACGGCTGGACGGTCATCACCAAGGATCATTCCCTGTCGGCGCAATGGGAGCATACGGTGCTGGTGACCGAGACCGGCTACGAAGTGCTCACCCTCGGTGCGGCTGAGCGCTGACACCTGTTCGCGCAACCTGCGCCCGCATATGCCCGTCGTCACCCCCGAGGATCTGGAAGAACCAGCAGCCAGTATCGGCGATCCGCACTGGGACTACCTGGTCTCGCTGAAATCGGCACTGGGGCGCCAGCCTCAGGATGTCTCGGCCTTTCGCGAGGCCTTGCACGAGGGAGACGGACGCCTCAAGAAGCGTTTCGGCAACGACGAGCCGGTCGAGCAACTGGTGCGGGATCGCGCCCGGCTGGTCGACACGCTGCTGAAATGCGCCTGGGCCATGCACGTCGGTCAACATGCGCATGAGGTGGCGCTGATCGCGGTGGGCGGCTATGGCCGCGGCGAGCTGAACCTGTGCTCGGACATCGATCTGATGATCCTGCTGCCAAAGAGCGAGGTTTCATCCTGGCAGTCCAGTCTCGAGCGCTTCCTCGCCTTCCTGTGGGATATCGGGCTGGAAGTCGGGCATAGCGTACGCACGATCGACGATTGCCAGCGCGAATGCGCGGCCGACGTCAGCGTTGCCACCACGTTGATCGAGGCGCGCCTGCTGGCAGGCCCCGAGATGCTGTTCGAGGCGATGCGGCGCGCGCTGGCGCCGACGCGCGTGTGGCCGACGCGCGAGTTTTTCGAGGCGAAGGTCGCCGAGCAGACAGCACGCCATCGGCGCTATCACGATACCGCCTACAATCTCGAGCCCAACGTCAAATCCAGTCCTGGCGGCCTGCGCGACATCCAGACCATCGGCTGGGTCGCCAAGCGGCATTTTGGGGCCGAGTCTCTGGATGAGCTGGTCGAGCACAACTTCCTGACCCGCAGCGAGCTGCGCAAGCTGAAGACTGCGCAAGCCTTCCTGTGGAAGGCGCGCTTCGCGCTGCACGTACTGACGAACCGGCGCGAGGACCGCCTGCTGTTCGACTATCAGATCAAGCTGGCGCAGATGTTCGGCTACGAAGACGCGAGCTATACCCTGGCGGTCGAACAGTTCATGCAACGCTATTACCGCACTGCCATGGATGTGAGCCTGCTGAACGAAATGCTGTTGCAGCTGTTTCGCGAAGCGATTCTCACCAATCCCAATGTAGCGCCGCGTCCGGTCAACTCACGCTTCCAGATCCGCAACGATTTCCTGGAAACCACCGACGAGGACGTGTTCGATCGCTATCCGTCCGCACTGCTGGAATTGTTCGTGATCATCGCGCAGCAGCCGCAGATTCGTGGAGTGCGCGCCGAAACGGTGCGGCAGGTCACGCGCCACCTGTGGTTGATCGACGAGGAATTTCGCCAGCATCCGCGCAATCATCGATTGTTCTTCGAGATACTGAGCGTGCCGTCCGGCGTGACGCACGAACTGCGGCGCATGAACCTGTACGGCGTGCTGGGACGGTACATTCCGGCTTTCGGCCGCATCGTCGGGCGCATGCAATACGATTTGTTCCATGCCTACACGGTCGATGCGCACACGCTGTTCGTCGTCGGCAACCTGCGGCGGCTGGCGATACCGAAGTACGACCACGAATTGCCGCAGCTTTCACGCATCATGCAATCGCTGCCGAAACCGCAGCTGGCCTACCTGGCCGCGCTCTTTCACGACATTGCCAAGGGTCGCGGCGGCGACCATTCGGAACTCGGCGCGGTGGATGCGGAGGCGTTCTGCCTCGAACAGGGATTATCCCGCTACGACGCACGCCTGGTGGCATGGCTGGTGCGCAATCACCTGATGCTGTCGATCACGGCGCAGAAGAAGGACATTTCCGATCCGCACGTCCTGCATGAATTCGCGCGACTGGTGGGCGACCAGACGCATCTGGACTACCTCTACGTTCTGACCGCCGCCGACGTGCGCGGCACCAATCCCAAGTTGTGGAACAACTGGAAGGCCTCCTTGTTCGCGGAATTCTACGAACGCACCCGGCAGGCATTGCGGCGTGGCCTGGAAAGCCCGATCGACCAGGAGGAACTGATCGCGGAGACGCAGGCGCGCGCGCGCGCGCTGATCGCGCTCGATGGCCTGGACGAGACTGCGCTGCGGTCGGTCTGGCAGCGTTTCACCGAGACGTACTTTCTGCGGCACACGCCCGAGGAAATCGCGCTGCACACTCGCATGCTCGCCGGGGGCGCGCGCGACTCGACCTCCATGGTCTCGGTGCAACAGCAATCCGGGCGCGGGGGCACGGGGGTGTCGACCTATACGCCTCAGTCGCAACATAGCTTCGCGCGCACCACTGCGCTGCTGGACCAGCTCGGACTCAACATCGTCGATGCGCGCATCACGCCCACCACCGATGGTTTCAGCCTGAATGTGTATCATGTGCTCGAGGACACGGGCGCCGAAATCACCGATACGCTGCGCATCCGCGACATCGAGCGGCAGCTGACGCATGCCCTGGTGACGCACGATGCCGACGCCCTGGTGGTGACCCGGCGCGCGCCGCGCCAGGTGCGCATGTTCTCGACCCCGACCCAGATCACGTTCAGCGAGGATCCGGACCATCAGCGCACGATCGTGGAGCTGATCGCGGGCGACCGCCCCGGCCTGCTGTCCCAGGTGGCACGCGTCTTCATGGCGCAACACATCGACGTGTATGCCTCCAAGGTCATGACGGTCGGCGAGCGCGCCGAGGACGTGTTCTATGTCGCAGACGAATCGGGTTGTCCGCTGGGTCGCGAAGCGCGTGAGCAGCTGACGCACAGCCTCAACGAATCTCTGGATAATCGAGCATGAATCCCGCCCTGGAAAAACTGCAGCCCTACCCTTTCGAGCGCCAGCGGGCCCTGCTTCGCGGCGCGCAGCCACCAGGGGAATTGCCGCATATTTCGCTGTCGATCGGCGAACCGCGGCATGCGCCGCCGCCATTCGTGCTGCACGCCCTGACGGAGAATCTGCATGGCCTGGGAAGTTACCCCCAGACCGCCGGGACGCCGGTGCTGCGGGCCGCCATCGCCGACTGGCTCACCCGGCGTTTCGGCCTGCCACAAGGCTCCATGAATCCGGACACCATGGTGTTGCCGGTCAACGGCACACGCGAGGGCTTGTTCGCATTCGTTCAGTGCGTCGTCGACCCCAGCCAAGAGCGGCCGCGGGTGGTGATGCCCAATCCTTTCTATCAGATCTACGAAGGCGCGGCCCTGCTGGCGCGCGCCGAACCCTACTACTTGAGCAACCTGGGCCGCGACTCGGATCTCGCCATGGGCGATGCGACGGGCGCCGCCGGGACATCCCCAGGCGGGAGCCATGACACGACATGGCTGCCGGACCTGCAGGCAGTGCCCGAGGAGGTCTGGCGTCAATGCCAGCTGCTGTTCCTTTGCTCGCCCGGCAACCCGACCGGCACCGTCGCCAGCATCGATTACCTGCGCCAGGCAATCGAACTGGCCGATCGATACGATTTCGTCATCGCCGCCGACGAATGCTACAGCGAGATCTATCGCGACGAAGACCGCCCGCCGGCCGGCCTGCTGCAGGCGGCGCTCGCCGCGGGACACCATGCCTACGAGCGCTGCGTCGTGTTTCACAGCCTCTCCAAGCGCTCCAGCGTACCCGGGCTGCGCTCGGGATTCGTCGCCGGCGATGCCCGCTTGATCGCCCCCTTTCTGCTATATCGCACCTACCACGGCTGCGCCATGCCGCTGCCGACGCAGCTCGCCAGCGTGGCGGCCTGGAACGACGACCAGCACGTGATCGAGAATCGCCGCCTGTACCGGGAGAAGTTCCAGAAAGTGCTGCCGATCCTGCGCCAGGCGCTGACGCTCGAGGCGCCCGATGCAAGCTTCTATCTATGGCCCAAGGTCCAGAACGATGAGCGTTTCACACGCGAATTGTTCGAGCGCAAGCATGTCACGGTGTTGCCCGGCAGCTATATCGCGCGCGATACGCCGCAAGGAAATCCGGGGCGCGGACGAGTGAGGATTTCGCTGGTCGCCACCGTGGATGAGTGCGTCGAGGCGGCGCAGCGTATTCGCGACTACGTTTCCGGGAGCTAATGTGGGCTACACTTGAGCCGACATTTCCAATCGAACGGGCGAGCGCTGTTTTTCCGTTCGCCGTCCTTCAACCAACTGCTTGCAACTGTTCCGGTTTGCCAATGACCCACGCCACGCTGATAGCAACGATCGACTCCGCTTTCGAACATCGCGCAGGATTCAACCCCGCGAACGCGCCCGCAGAGGTACGTGACGCAGTCGAACAGGCATTGACCTTGCTCGATAGCGGCCAGGCCCGCGTCGCGGAAAAACGCGACGGCCGCTGGCACGTCAACGAGTGGCTGAAGAAGGCCGTGCTGCTGTCGTTCCGGCTCAACGACAACCGTCGCATCGATGCCGGCTTCACACGCTTTTACGACAAGGTGTCGCTGAAGTACTCGGACTACGACGAGGAGCGCTTTCGTGCCGAGGGAGTGCGGGTGGTGCCGCACGCCGTGGTACGCCGTGGCGCGTTCGTAGCGCCGAACACCGTATTGATGCCCTCCTACGTCAACGTCGGCGCCTATGTCGGCGCGGGCAGCATGGTGGATACCTGGGCCACGGTCGGCTCCTGCGCGCAAATAGGCAGGAATGTCCACTTGTCAGGCGGCGCAGGCATCGGCGGCGTACTCGAACCGCTGCAGGCGAGCCCGACGATCATCGAAGACAATTGCTTCATCGGTGCCCGCTCGGAGATCGTCGAAGGCATCATCGTCGAGGAAGGTGCGGTGGTCTCGATGGGCGTATTCATCGGCGCCAGCACCCGGATCTACGATCGCGAGCGCGACGAAGTGCTCTATGGCCGGGTGCCGGCGGGTGCAGTCGTGGTTCCCGGCTCGCTGCCGGCCGCCAATGGCAAGTACGGGCTGTCCTGTGCCGTGATCGTCAAGCGCGTCGATGCCCAGACCCGCGCCAAGGTCAGCATCAACGAGCTGCTGCGCGAATAAGCGGTACCGGCAACGCCAGCGGGCTCGTTCGTCCGTGCTGGCGCCGCACCAGCGTCCTATCCCGCCACGAACAACGCCTGCTCGGCGATGTTCTTGGCGTGATCGCCGATCCTTTCCAGGCCCTTGAGGGCAAACACGGTATCGATGGTCGCACTCAGGTAGCGCTGGTCCTGCATGGCCACGGTCAACAACCGCCTCAGGGCGGCGGCGAACTCCGCATCGAGTTCCGCATCGCGCTGGCAAACGCTGTGCGCCTTGCCGGAGTCCGATTCATCCAGGGCGCGTACCGCATCGCGCAGCATGCCGGTGGTCAAATCGGCCATGCGGCGCAGGTAGGGTGCCACGGCGTGTACCGGTCCGTGGGGTGCGCCGCGGGCCAGGCGCGCCGCGAACTTGGCAATCTTCTTGGATTCATCGCCGACGCGCTCCAGGTCGATGGTCATGCGCGAAATGGCCGTCGCCATGCGCAGATCGCCCGCCACCGGCTGATGCAGAGCGATCAAGCGGAATGCTTCGTGATTGACGACACGCTCGAGTTCATTGACGCGCGATTCACGCGCCAGCACGACTTGCGCCTGGGCGGCATCGCCGTCGAGCAATGCCTGGACGGCGCAAGCCACCTGATCGATGACCAGGCCGCCCATCACCACGATCTGCAGGCGCAGATCGGTAAGTGCGGCATCGAAGGCCCTGGCCGTATGGCCTTCCGCAGGATCGGGGGAAATCATGGCTCTCTTCCCGCGCCCGCTTCGTGGGCGCCGCCTTCAACCATATCTACCGGTAATATAGTCCTCGGTCGCCTTCTTGCTCGGGTTCGTGAAAATCTTCGCTGCTTCGTCGAATTCGATCAGCTCGCCCAGGTACATGAAAGCCGTGTAATCCGAAACGCGCGCCGCCTGCTGCATGTTGTGGGTGACGATCAGCACCGTTACCTGGTTGCGCAACATGGAAATCAGCTCCTCGATCTTCGCCGTGGCGATCGGATCGAGCGCCGAGGTCGGCTCGTCGAACAGCAGGATCTCGGGGGTCGTCGCCAGTGCGCGCGCAATGCACAGGCGCTGCATCTGTCCGCCTGACAACGCCAGCGCGGAATCCTGCAAGCGGTCCTTCACTTCTTCCCACAGCGCCGAGCCGCGCAGCGCCTTTTCGACTTCCTCGGCCAGCGTGGCGCGATTGCGTACGCCGCGCAGGCGCAGGCCGTAGGCGACATTCTCGAAGATCGACTTCGGAAATGGATTCGGCTTCTGGAACACCATGCCGATGCGCATGCGTACTTCGATAGGGTCGACACTGCTGCCGATCAGGTTCAAGTTGTCCGGATGCAGCGTAATACTGCCCTCATAGCGAGTGTCCGGCTGCAAATCATGCATGCGGTTGAAGCAGCGCAGGAAGGTGCTCTTGCCGCAGCCCGACGGGCCGATCAGTGCCGTGACCTGGCGGTCCGCGATCGGAATCGTCAGGTTCTTCAGCGCCTGATGCTCGCCATAGTAGAAGTTGAGGTTCTCGACCGCCGCCTTGACATCGAAAGGACGCGGTTTGCGTGCACTGCCCACGGCGACGGAGATGCGCGGCGTCGCGCCTGCCGGCGAATTGCGGGTGCCGGGCCGGATGGAATCGTCATTGTGCACAGGCTGCTCCCTGGACGAGTCGTGGGCGATTGCGGAGCGGACGGTGGGTTCCATGCTGGGGACCTTTTGCACAGTGATGAGTACTCACCAGTTGATTTTCTTGCGGAATCGATACCGGATCCAGATCGCCAGGCCATTCATGACCAGCGTCATCCCCAGCAGGATCGCACCCGCGGCCGCCGCGTTCGCCTGGAAAGCCTGGTCGGGCCGCGATACCCAATTGAACATCTGGATCGGCATGGCGGTAAACGGATCATTGAGCCAGCCGAAGGAGATGAACGGAAACTCCGCCTGGAACGGGGACTCCGGCAGGAAGGCGATGAAGCTCAAGGCGCCGATGGTAATGATCGGCGCGGTCTCGCCGATGGCCCGCGACAGGCCGAGGATCATTCCGGTCAGGATGCCGCCGGTGGAGTATGGCAGCACGTGGTCCTTGGTCACTTCCCAGCGGGTCGCTCCCAGCCCATAGGCCGCCTCGCGGATGGCATTGGGCACCGAGCGGATCGCCTCGCGGGTGGCCACGATCACGATCGGCAGGATCAGCAATGCCAGCGTGAGCCCAGCCGCCGCGATGCTCTGCCCGAGGCCGAATTCATAGACGAACAGGCCCAGGGCCAACAAGCCATAAACGATCGACGGCACGCCCGCCAGGTTCGTGACGTTGATTTCTATGATCGCCGTCATCCAGTTCTTTGGCGCGTACTCTTCCAGGTAGATGGCCGCCGCCACACCGACCGGCACGGCGCACACCGCCGTCACCAGCATGATCAGCGAGGTGCCGACCCATGCCGCCAGGATGCCGGCGCGTTCGGCGTGCCTGGAGGCGAAATTCGTGATGAACTCCCAGGTAAAGCGCTCGGAACCGTCGCGCACCAGATCGATGAACAGCACCGCCAGGATCAGCAGGCACGCCAGCATCACGATCAAGCCGACCAGCACGAACACCTGGTCCATCACCTTGCGGCGCGCCAGCCCGCGACGCAACGCCTCGGCGGTCAGAGACGCTGCCGATGCCCCTGCCGGGTGTTGGCTACCTGCCTGGCTGCTCATCTAGTAGGCCTCACGGAAACGGCGTGTCAGCGAGAATCCGATGACATTGAAAATCAGCGTCATCGTCATCAGGACCAGCCCGGCCGCAAAAATGCTTTGGTATCCGATACTGCCGTGCGGCAGGTCGCCGAGGCTGACCTGTACGATATAGGCGGTGATGGTCGCTGCGGGCTCGCGCGGATCGAACGTGAAATTTGGCTGCATGCCGGCGGCGATGGCCACCACCATCGTTTCGCCCACGGCACGCGAAATGCCAAGAATGAAAGCGGCGGCGAGACCCGAGAATGCGCCAGGCACGACCACCCTCAGCGCGGTCTGCAATCGCGTCGCGCCCATGGCATAGGATCCCTCGCGCATGTAGCGCGGCACGGCGCGCATCGCGTCTTCGCTCACCGAACTGACGTAGGGAACGATCATCAAGCCGATGACCAGCCCTGCGCTGAGCATGTTGAAGCCAGGCAGTTCCGGCATCAGGATCCGCAGCGCGGGCGTCACCATCGTCAGGGCAAAGTAGCCATACACGACAGTGGGCACGGCGCCCAGCAACTCGAGGATGGGCTTGACGGTTTCGCGCACGCGGTGCGGCGCAAACTCGCTGAGGTAAATGGCAATGGTCGTGCCCAGCGGCACGGCGACCAGCAACGCCACCGCCGTCGTCGTCAAGGTACCTGCGACCAGCGGCAGGATGCCGTACTGCGCGTCGGCGAACAGCGGCGTCCACATCGTGCCGGTCAGAAATTCGACGATCGAGACATGCTCGAAGAAGGCGCTGGACTCGATCAGCAAGATCGCGACGATCGCCAAGGTGGTGAATACCGCAACCAGGCCCGCCGCCAGCAACAATGTCTCGATGACGCGGTCGCGCATCTTGCGATAGCGCAAGGCATTGCGCGAAATGGCGGCCGCGGAGCGTGGACCGTCCCCCGCGGAACGGCTCGAAGAAGGGTCCAGGGACGAATTGGAGGACGGATCCAAGGGCATCACTCTTTTTCGGGCGGGCGCGGTGGGCGAGACTTTGCGGTGGGTGCGAACTTTAATGTGTGACCCGGCGCTAGTCGACCCGAGCTTTCGCTGGCCGCTTCATTGGCCGCGCTCAGCGGCATCGGTGCAACGGGCAGCGGAGCGTTGCCCCAGCCAGGCGGAAAGGCCTGGGCATGGGCATGCGTCGCAACTCGCTCGCCCCGGGCGTCGACCACCCGCGCGCGCCACTGCATGGCGTTCAGAGCTTGCCCTCGCGCGCCATCAAGTCTTCGATCGTGACCCCGACTTCAGGCACGCCGCCGAACACCGTTCCCAGCTTCCCCGCCTGGAAGTGTTCCCTTGCCAGCTTGTAGGCCTGCTCGGGCAGCGGCACATAGCCGACCTCGGTGGCCAACGCCGCGCCTTCCGTCAAGTAGAACTCGATGAACTCCTTGATTTCCGGACGCTGGGCCGCCGCTTCGCGCACATAGATGAACAATGGTCGCGACAGTGGCTGGTAGCTGCCATCGATCACCGACTCCAGGCTGGGCGCGACGGTGGCACCCTGGCCGTTGTCTATCGGTATGGCCCGCATCTTGTCCCGGTGCGCAATGTAGTAGGCATAGCCAAAGTAGCCCAGTGCATTCTTGTTCCTTTCCACCCCCTGCACCAGCACGTTGTCGTCCTCGCTGGCGGTGAAGTCGCCGCGGCTCGCCTTGGACTTGCCATTCACCGCTTCCGTGAAATAGTCGAAGGTGCCCGAATCGGCGCCGGGGCCGAACAGCATCAGAGGCTGCGCCGGCCACTCGGGACGTATCTGGTTCCAGGTCGAAATGCGCCCTTGCGCGCTGGGTTCCCACATTTTCTTGAGATCCGCGATGGTCAGCGACTTGACCCAGGTGTTCTGCGGATTCACGACCACGGTCAGCGCATCGAACGCCACCGGCAACTCCATGTACTTGACCCCGGCGGCGCGGCAGGCTTCCATCTCTTCCTTCAGGATCGGGCGCGACGCATTGGAAATGTCGGTCTCGCCCCGGCAGAAGCGCTTGAAGCCGCCGCCGGTGCCGGCAATGCCGACCGTGACGCGCACTTTGCCGCGCTTGGAAAGCTGAAATTCTTCGGCAACCGCCTCGGCGATGGGAAATACTGTACTGGAGCCATCGATCTTGATGACATTCTGCGCCGTGGACGCCAGGGGGGCGCCGAGCAGGACGGCGGCGCTCAGCATGCACCATAAATTCATGAGCTCACCTCTGTACGGAATCGGCACCGGCCTGGGAGAACCAGGATCGTCCGTGCGCATCGCTCGATATCGTGTCCGTACAGTGTGACGGACCTCGATGACAGTTTTGTTACAGTGCGGGCATCACACGCCACGACCCACCGCGCGGGGCCAAAGCAGGTCCGTCATCGGGGCGTAACACTACCCGCCGCTTGCTGCCAGGTCCGCGCTTGGATATAAGACCGCGCGCCGGCTCGCAAGAGGCGGGGCGACTCCGCGCCGGACACCCGGCGCGGAGCATGCCAGCGCCGGTGTGCTGCCCGCGGCCCGCAGCTTTTTGACTTGGAGTTCACGACTTTGCCGACCGATGCCACGCTTGCACTCACCCAAGAGCTGATTCGCCGTCCTTCCGTCAGCCCTGAGGATCATGGCTGCCTGCTGCTCATCGCGCAGCGGCTGGAGGCGCTTGGCTTCCAGATCGAACACATGCCCTTCGGCCCGGTGGAGAACCTCTGGGCGCGGCACGGCAGCGGCCCCCCCCTGCTGTGCTTCGCCGGTCATTCGGACGTGGTCCCCAGCGGACCGCGCGAGGAATGGCAGACCGACCCCTTCGAGCCGACCGTAAAGGGGGACGTGCTGTACGGACGAGGCGCGGCGGACATGAAAAGCGGCCTGGCAGCCATGGTGACGGCCAGCGAGAGATTCGTCGAGGCCCATCCTGGCCATCGCGGCACGCTGGCCTTTTTGCTGACCAGCGACGAGGAAGGCCCGTCCGTGGATGGAACCCGGCGCGTGATGCAGGTGCTCGAGGAGCGTGGCGAAAAGATCGACTGGTGTGTGGTCGGCGAGCCGACCAGCACCGATCGGCTGGGCGACACCGTCAAGATCGGCCGCCGCGGCTCGCTGTCGGGCAAGCTCACGGTGCACGGCATTCAGGGACACGTGGCCTACCCGCATCTGGCGGACAACCCGGTGCATGCCCTGGCGCCGGCGCTCGCCGAACTCAGCGCACGCACCTGGGACAAGGGCAACCAGTATTTCCAGTCCACCACCTTCCAGGTATCGAATCTCAATGCCGGCACCGGGGCGCCGAACGTCATTCCGGGCGAATTGCGGGCGCGATTCAATATCCGCTTCTCGACCGAGCAGACCGTCGAGCAGCTACAGAATACGGTGACGGAGATCCTGGATCGCCACAAGGTCAACTACACGCTGGAATGGTTCGTCTCGGGCCTGCCTTTCTTCACGCCGCCAGGGGAGCTGTCGCAGGCGGCGGAGCGCGCGGTGCTGGAAAGCACCGGCCACAAGCCTCAGCTGTCCACGACGGGCGGCACCTCGGACGGACGCTTCATTGCGCCCACGGGTGCCCAGGTCGTCGAACTGGGGGTGATCAACGCCACCATCCACAAGGTGAACGAGAATGTGCGCGTGGAGGACATCGGCGTCTTGTCGGTGATGTATCAGCGCATCATGGAATTGCTGCTCGCCGAACAGGCGATCGACTAACACCCCAACCGCGCGTGGCGGGGCCGGCACGCTCACGGCCCGCGCCGCCATGCATCGACATCAGAATTCCGATGTCTTGTGGTCGAGAGCTATGCAGGCGGCCGATCCATCCTGGGCCGTCGCTGGCCA
>JBEBRC010000011.1:0-32283 GCA_040395055.1 Steroidobacter denitrificans | reverse complement strand
TCGCACAACGCCTGGATGGCCTGGCGCTCCAGCGGGTTGCCGGTCGGATTGTTCGGCGTGCAGACGAACACCAGCTTGACACCCTCGTGCCAGGCGGCGATCACGGCGGGTACATCCAAGGCAAAGCCGCGCTCGCGCAGCAGCGGCACCTCGACCACCCCGGCGCCCTGGATCCGCGCCGACACCTTGTACATGCCGAAAGTCGGCGGGCAAATCAGTATGCTGTCCTGGCCGGCACGGCAGAAAGCACGCACCAGCAAGTCGATTCCTTCATCGCTGCCCCGGCCGGCCAGCACATTGGCCGGCGCCACGCCGTACAGCTGCGCCAGATGCGCGATCAACTCGGCGGGCTGCGGCTGCGGATAGCGGTTCAATCCCGACCCATCGCCGCTGGCGTGCCAAGGCATTTCGTTGGCATGCAGCCGCTCGGATTGCGGCGCCCAGTCGGCATGCTGGTAGGGTTGCAGCGAAAGAATGTCGGGTCGTGCCAATTCAAGGATCTTGTTCACTGCGCGCTTCCATCGTCGGATTCCAGGGTATTCAACTGCGCCAGGCGCACTTGCACGGCATTGGCATGCGCATCGAGGCCCTCCATGCCCGCGATCGTGAGCGCGGTCCGGCCCAGATCCCGCAGGCCGTCCGCCGTCAGTTCCTGGATCGTGATGCGCTTCAGAAAATCGCCCAGGGACAGGCCGCTGTAGGCGCGGGCAAAGCCATAGGTCGGCAGCACGTGGTTGGTGCCGCTGCAATAATCGCCCATGGTTTCGGGTGTCCAGGGACCCAGGAACACCGAGCCGGCATTGCGTATCTGCGCCAGCCAGCGGCGCGGCTCCTCGACCTGTACCAGCAGATGCTCGGGCGCATAGGCATTGCTGAGTTCGAATGCCGATTGCAGCGAATCGACCACGAACAGGCGCGCGTGCTGGATGGATTCACGCAAGGTGCGCTCACGTCCCAGGCGCTGCATCTGTCGCTCCAGCTGTTCCACGGTTGCTTGCGCGAGCGCCAGCGAAGTGGTGACCAGCACTGCCTGCGCATCCGCGCTGTGTTCGGCCTGGGCGAGCAGGTCGGCGGCGACGAACTCGGCGCGCGCGCTGGAGTCGGCGATCACCAGCACTTCCGATGGGCCGGCAGGCAGGTCCAGGGCCGCGCCTTCCGGATCGTTGGCGACCAACAGTTTTGCCGCCGTCACCCAGGCGCTGCCGGGGCCGAATACCTTGTCCACCTTCGGCACGCTCTGGGTGCCATAGGCCATGGCCGCGATCGCCTGCGCGCCGCCGAGCTTGAACACACGCTCGACACCGCATTGCCTGGCGATCGCCAGCACGGCTGGATCGGCGGAACCATCCCGGCGCGGAGGCGTGCACAGGATGCGGGTCGGGCAGCCTGCGATGCGCGCCGGCACGGCCAGCATGATCGCGGTGGAGGGCAGGGGGGCGACGCCCGCCGGCACATACAGTCCCACGGCATCGATGGGACGATACTCGCGCTCGCACACTACGCCCGGAGCGATCTCGATCCGGATCGGCTCGCTGCGCTGCGCTTCATGGAAGCGTCGAACGTTGTCGATCGCGCGCTCCAGTGCCTGGCGCTGCTCGGCGGTGAGCGTGCGCTCGGCGGCATCGAATTCAGCGCTGCTCGCTTCCAGCGACTCGAGGGCTACGCCGTCGAAGCGCAGCGAGTAGTCGAGCGCGGCAGCATCGCCTCGGGTGCGGATGTCCTGAATGATGTCGCGCACACGCTGGTGCAGGGCCTCCGTATCCTTCTGCGCCGGACGGCGCAAGGCCGCGTGTCGCTGCGCACTCGACAGCGAGGACCAGTGAAGGATGGGCAACTGCGGGCGGGCGTCAGCGGTCACGAGTCGAGCTCTCTTGCTTTCTTGGGGCCAGGCGGCAGGCGGATTGGATCTGTGGAGCACTGGGCTCGGGCACGCGCTCAGGCAAGCATCTTCTCCACCGGCAGCACCAGGATGGCGCTGGCGCCGGCGCCCTTGAGGCTCTCCAGCGTTTCCCAGAACACGTTCTCGCGACACACGGCGTGCACCGCGACTTTGTCGCCGGTCCCATCCAGGGGGACGATGGTCGGCGATTCGCTGCCCGGCAGCAGTTTCCGGATGTCGGCCAGCTTCGAGCGCGGCGCATGCAGCATGATGTATTTGCTTTCCTTGACTTGCTGCACGCCATCGATGCGCATGCTCAGACGGCGTACCCAGTCCTGCTTTTCCGGCGGCAAGGCCACCGGCGTGGCAATGATGGCGGCGCGGCTCTCCATGATCGTCTGCGCCTCGCGCAGATGATTGGCGGCCAGGGTGGATCCGGTCGAAACCAGGTCGCAGATGAAATCCGCGCGCCCCAGGCGCGGCGCTATTTCGACCGCGCCGGAAAGGGTGACGATCTCCGCTTCCACGTCCTGCTCGCGCAGATAGCGCCCCAGAATGTTCGGATAGGTGGTCGCGATGCGCTTGCCGCGCAGCGAGGAGGCATCCCGGTACTGCACGCCATCGGGCACCGCGATCGACAGGCGGCATTTGCCGAAGTCCAGCACCATCAGTTGTTCGAACAACGGTGTGACGCCGCGCGCCTGGAATGCAAGCCGCTTTTCCTCGATCACATTCAGGCCGACGATGCCCAGGTCGCAGACATCCTGCTGCACCAGGTCGGGAATGTCGTCGTCACGCACCAGCAGCGCATCCAGCGGCATGTTCTCGCCATAGCACACCAACTGGTCCTTGCCGCGGCTGAACTTCAGTCCGCAGCGCACCAGCAGATCAAGGGAATTGTCCGTCAGTCGCCCGGACTTCTGCAGGGCGACCTTGAGGCGGGAAGCTTTGTCCATCATGGGTAGTGTCAAATGTCGTTTGAATCGAGTTCTTCGGCGGCAGGTGAGGCAGCGCCCTGGGCGGGCTGCCCGGCCGGCGCGGGCGCGCCCAGGCGTTGGGCGGCCAGTGCATAACCGCCGTTGCCGCCGGTCAGATAGCGTGCGACCCGCCCGATCGTGGTGACGCTGACGCCGGTCTGCCGGTGGATCTCGCGATACGGCACGCCGTCCTGGAGCAAGCCCACCACCGACCAGCGATCGGCCAGCGCCTGCAACTCCGCCGGTGTGCATAAATCGTGAAAGAACGCCTGGCATTCCTCCACACTGCGCAAAGTCAGGATGGCGCCGAACAAGGCGCGTTCCGTCAACGCCTCCTGCCGCGGCGTCACTACCCGATGATCTTTCACGAACCGTCCCGTATCAATGTATTAATGTGTTAGTACGTTAATACAAGGCGGTGCCAGGGTCAAGGGCGCGGCGGGCGCGGTCGAGAGCCGTGCTTCGTGACCGATCGGCATCCGATGCGGTCCAGATCGGGGCGCATTGATCGCGGTCCGGCGCTGTCCGCCGCCCGCGTGCCGGCGCTGCCCTGGTCAGGCCCGCGCCCGAGTACGGACGCTTCCCACCTCGACGCCAAAGTCAAGCGGCTATTCTTGACGCTGTGGCGCCGGGGCCTCTAGACTGCAGGCCGCTCATCGAGACCGGCTGAGGGTCAGGCCCATTGAAGCCGGGGCAACCGTCGAACCTAACCACTTCGAAAAGGTGCTAACTCCTGCGGGTGTCGCTGCCATGTGCAGCCGACGCACCCGACAGATGAGTTGCTGTGAAGCTGCCTGTGAGAAATCGCAGGCGGTGGGTCACGGCGACCTACCACTACGGGTACTCCGTGGGGTTTCTGCGATGCGCAAACCCTGTCCAGCCGTAAAGGCTGGATTCGATCGGCCTTGACGGGCCGGCTTCGATGATTTTGGCCGACGAGCCGAACTCGATGATGGAGTGTCCAGTCCATGAATCTTGTTGCCGATAGCGGGGCGACGCCTGCGCCCGAGAGTCCAGCATCCCCCTCTGCCCAGGGGCAGGGCGAAGGCATGCCTGGGCCCGCCGTGCGCGAGGGCATCCTGCAGTTGACGCAGCCGCTGTCCCTGGAGTTCGGTGGCCGGCTCGAGAACGTGAATGTCGCCTGGCGGCTCACCGGCCGCAGCGATCAACCGCTGGTGGCGACCTTGGGCGGGATTTCCGCCGGCAGAGTCGTCGCCGATGTCGGTACCAGCGAGAAGGGCTGGTGGAGCGAGGTGATCGGCCCGGGGAAATCCCTGGACACGGCTCGCCACCAGGTGCTGGGCATCGATTTCCTGGGTGGCAGCGGCGCGACCACCGGTCCACGCACCGGACAGGCGAACTTCCCCTCGATCAGTACCTTCGACCAGGCCGTGATCTTGAAACAGGTGCTCGAGCACCTGGGCCTGACCCAAGGCAGCGAGACAGGCGTCCCGCCACTGGCGGCCATCATCGGCGCTTCCTACGGCGGCATGGTTGCCTTGGCCTTTGCGCAGCGCTGGCCGCAGCGGGTCGGACACATCGTGGTCATCAGCGCCGCCGATCAGCCGCATCCGCTGGCGACCGCCTGGCGTTGCGTGCAGCGGGCGATGGTGCGCTGTGCCCTCGACCAAGGGAACGGCGCGGAAGGCCTGCGCCTGGCGCGCGCGCTGGCGATGACCACCTATCGCAGCGCCGAGGAATTCCAGGCGCGCTTCGATGCGCCGGCGACGCGTATCGATGGGCGCTTTCAATTCCCGGTGGAGGCCTACCTGCTGGCGCGCGGCGATGCCTATGCCGGCAGCTACGTGCCGGAAGCATTCGTCTGCCTGTCGGAGTCCATCGACCTGCACCGTATCGATGCCGGCAAGATCCGAGTGCCCACGACCTTGGTGGGCGTA
This sequence comes from Steroidobacter denitrificans, assembly GCA_040395055.1. Taxonomy (GTDB): domain Bacteria; phylum Pseudomonadota; class Gammaproteobacteria; order Steroidobacterales; family Steroidobacteraceae; genus Steroidobacter; species Steroidobacter denitrificans_A. Next base: position 27,529 of record JBEBRC010000011.1, on the reverse strand, counting down.
CGTGAAGATCAGCTGGTGCCCATCGAGGATATGCGTGCGCTGCGCGGGCGGCTGGGCGGCCCCGCCCGGCTGGCCGAGCTGTCGTCGCTGTACGGGCACGACGCATTCCTGAAAGAGACCGATGCGCTGCGTGAGATTTTCTCAAGCGCGCTGGCATACGACAGCGAGAAGCAATGATGAATGACGCTTTTTCCTCCACGACCTGTGCAGTACGGGCAGCGCTGGACTCGGACCTGCAGCATGGCGCGGTAGTGCCCCCGCTGCACCTGACTTCGACGTTCTCCTTCAAGGCGTTCGGCGAACGAGGCCGGTACGACTACACCCGCTCGGGAAACCCGACCCGCGACGCTCTGGGCGATGCGCTGGCGCAGCTGGAGAATGGCGCCGGCGCCGTGGTCACCTCATCCGGCATGGCGGCCGCTGCGCTGGCCTGCCAGCTGCTGAGCGCCGATGATCTGCTGCTCGCACCGCATGACTGCTACGGCGGCACGTATCGGCTGCTCGGCTCGCTGGCGGCACGCGGCGCGCTGCGAGTCGAGTTCGTCGATCAGACGGATGAGAGTGCGTTGGCGGCGGCGCTGGCGCGCGCGCCCAAACTGGTCTGGGTGGAAACACCGAGCAATCCCTTGCTGCGAATCGTCGACATTCGTGCGCTTGCACACCAGGCGCATGCGGCCGAGGCGTTGCTGTTGGTGGACAATACGTTCCTGTCCCCGGTGTGGCAGCAGCCGATCGCGCTCGGCGCCGATCTGGTGTTGCATTCCACCACCAAGTATCTCAACGGGCATAGCGACGTGGTGGGCGGCGCACTGGTATCGGCCACCGCCGCGCTGCATGAGCGCGTCACGTGGTGGGCCAACTGCATTGGCGTGACGGGAGCGCCTTTCGACAGCTTCATGACCTTGCGCGGCGTGCGCACGCTGCACGCCAGGATGCGAGCGCATGCAGAGAACGCCTTGCAAGTCGCTGATCTGCTGGCCGCTCATCCGGCGGTGCGGCAAGTCAATTATCCAGGTTTGCGCACCCATCCCCAGCACCAGCTGGCGTGCGCACAGCAGTCGGGTTTCGGCGCCATGCTCAGCTTCGAGCTGCACGGCGGCCTGGACAGCGTGCGCGCTTTCCTGGATGGCTTGCGCTGCTTCTCCCTGGCCGAATCGCTGGGTGGCGTGGAAAGCCTGGTTGCCCACCCGGCCAGCATGACGCACGCGGCCATGACGCCTGAGGCGCGCGCGACGGCGGGCATCAGTGAGTCCTTGCTGCGCTTGTCGATCGGCATCGAGTCCGCCGATGATTTGTTGCGGGACGTGCAGCATGCTTTGGATCGCGCGGCGCAGCGGCAGGCCCGGGGGGCGGAGGCCGCGATCGAGACGCGCGTGGCCTAGAGGCGATGCAAGTCTCGGCGAGGCTTGGCGCAATCGATCTTGCCTTGCGGCGCCCGCGGTATCCGCGTGCCGAGCGGCCGGCAGAGGCCGCGTTTGCGTGCGCTGGATCGGCGCCACGGATTCATTGACGAGCGCGCCGCGCCGCACGCCGGGGCGCACTTCATCGTGGTCTGCGTGTACCCTGTGGCGAGTCAATTTGTCCGCAGGGTGCGATGAGAACGCAGGTCACTGAACTTCTTGGTATCCGCTATCCCATCATTCAGGGCGGCATGCAATGGGTCGGCACCGCGCAGCTGGCTTCGGCGGTGTCGAATGCCGGCGGGCTGGGCATACTGACCGCACTGACCCAGCCCACACCGGACGACCTGCGGCGCGAGATCGAACGCTGCCGCGGCATGACCGATGCGCCGTTCGGCGTCAACCTCACGATCCTGCCGGCGATCAAGCCGCCACCCTATGCCGAATACCTGCAGGCGATCCTGGACAGCGAGGTCAGGATCGTCGAGACAGCGGGCAACAATCCGAAGGAATTCGTCGCGGCGTTGAAGGCGCATGATGTGCGCATCGTGCATAAATGCACCTCGGTGCGGCATGCGCTGTCGGCCGAGCGCGCCGGCGTGGACATCGTCAGCATCGACGGCTTCGAATGCGCCGGACATCCCGGCGAGGACGACATTCCGAATCTGGTACTGATTCCCGCCGCGCTGGATGTACTGCAGATCCCGGTCGTTGCCTCCGGCGGCATCGGCGATGGGCGCGGCATGGCGGCGGCATTGGCGTTGGGCGCACAGGGTATCAACATGGGCACCCGCTTCCTGTGCACCCAGGAGGCGCCCGTCCACGACCACATCAAGCAGGCGCTGGTGGCAGCAGGCGAGCGCGATACGACCTTGATGTTTCGCACCCTGCGCAATACCGCGCGGGTGTTCAAGAACACGATTTCCCAGGAGGTGGTGGCGATGGAGCGCCGTGGGGCAGGTTTCGAAGAGATTCGTCACCTGGTCGCCGGGACGCGCGGCAGGCTGGCGCTGCAGGAGGGCGACGTCGAGGGTGGCGTCGTCAGTGCCGGCATGGTCATCGGCCTGATTCGGGACATACCCAGCTGCGCGGCCTTGATCGAGCGTATCGTGCAGGAGTGCCGCGAGCATCTGCGGCGCGCGGCGGCGATGGCGGCAGGGTAGGGCGACTCCCGCCGTGACGAGCGACGCAGGCAGAATGACGTTTGTTGAATGATCAACGATAGGCGTTTGGCGCTCGATGAACGAAGCCTGCGGAATGCCCGGCGCGCAGGGTGTTGGATGATGCGGCCTGTGCGAGGCATTGGCCGCGCCGCTGATTGATCGAGGTCGCATGAAATGGGTCCATTGACCGGCATTCGCATCATCGAGATCGCAGGCATCGGTCCAGGTCCGTTCTGCGGCATGATGCTGGCCGACATGGGCGCGGAGGTGCTGGTGATCGATCGCGGCATACGCCGCGACGTGTTCGATGATCCGCTGCAGCGCAATCGCCACCGGCTGGCGCTGGATCTGAAAAGCGAGGCCGGCCGCGAGGCATTGCTGAGGCTTGTCGAGCGTGCCGATGCGATCTTCGAAGGCTATCGGCCCGGCGTCGCCGAGCGACTGGGAATCGGGCCGGATGTCTGTCTGGCGCGCAATTCGCGCTTGGTCTATGGCCGGATGACGGGTTGGGGCCAGGATGGACCGCTGGCGCAGGCGGCCGGGCACGACATCAACTACATTTCATTGTCGGGTGCCTTGCACGCAATCGGACGTGCTGGCCAGAAGCCGACTCCACCGCTCAATCTGGTCGGCGACTTCGGCGGCGGCGGTATGCTGCTGGCTTTCGGAATGCTTTGTGCGCTGCTGGCGGTGCAGCGTGGCGGCGCCGGCCAGGTCGTCGATGCCGCCATGATCGATGGCTCGATCGCGTTGATGGCAATGTTCATGGGGATGCAGCGTCAGGGCCGATGGCATGATGAGGTCGGCAGCAACCTCCTGTCGGGCGCGGCGCATTATTACGATACCTATGCCACACGTGACGGCAAGTTCATCGCCATCGCGGCATTGGAGCCGCAGTTCTACGAGACGCTGATCGACAAAGCCGGCCTGGACAGGGAGCGATTCCGGGTTGGTTGCATGAGCGCACCCCAGGGCGAGGATCCCCGGCTATGGGCCGAGCTCAAGGAGCGCCTGGAGGAGATCTTCAAGCAGCGCACCCGCGAGGAATGGTGCGCGATACTGGAAGGAACCGACGCCTGCGTGTCGCCGGTGCTGTCGCTGGGCGAGGCGCCGGCGCATCCACACAATCGCGCCCGCGAAGCCTTCGTCGAGGTGGCGGGCCAGCTCCAGAACGCGCCTGCGCCACGCTTCAGCGGCACCCCGACTGCCAGGCCGCGGCCCTCGCGGCAGGCAAACGAAGAGGTCGCCGGCTTGCTGGCGCGCTGGGGAGTCGAGGCCATCGACGTCGATCGCGTGTTGTCCGCGTCGGTGGCCCGCCACGCCCCCAACTGGTGGGGGGAGCAGGTAGCCGCATCATCCGTTCCCGCGCAAGAGGGGGAGCGGAATAAAAACAGGCCGGCGTAAGCCGGCCTGGACGTGGCAACTAAGAACTTCTGTCGTGGCCGACGCCGGTAAAACCGACACCGACCTTGGGGACTAACCCGACACGAGTCCCGCTTTCCACCAAAAACACCTCGACCTATGGTCGAGACATGGAGATTGGCCCGAAGGCTAGCGTGACGGGAAAGATCGAAACCCGTCGCGGGAGAGATGATAACCGGTCTGGCCGAATTTTTGGGCAAGAATCTTTGCCCTCTGGTTACAGACTATATGTTGTACGTAATATCAATAACTTACAGTTGATTCATTGGACTCTGTCTACCACTGCCGAACCGGCTTCGGCGGTCCGGGCCCCCGGGCCGGGATGGCTGATATCAGCGGTGCGAACCCCCGATTCTATCGCCTGGGCGACTGCCTGTTCCACTCGCAGGGCTTCTTCGGGCAGATCCAGCGAATGGCGCAACAGCATCGCCGCACTGAGGATCGTGCCGTAGGGATTGGCGATGCCCTTGCCGGCGATATCCGGCGCCGAGCCATGGATGGGCTCGTACACGCCCAGCTTTCCTTCCCCTAAGGATGCCGAAGGGAGCAGGCCGAGCGAGCCCGCCAGCATCGAGGCCTCGTCGGTGAGGATATCGCCGAACATGTTTTCGGTCAGGATCACATCGAAGCTCGATGGCCGGCGAATCAGATGCATCGCAGCGGCATCGACCAGCATGTGCTCGAGCGACACCTCCGGGAATTCCGAGCGCAGGATGGATTCGACGGTCGCGCGCCACAGGCGCGAGGTTTCCAGCACGTTCGCCTTGTCGACGGAGACGATTTTGCGGCTGCGAGTGCGCGCCAGGGCACCCGCGACACGCGTGACGCGCTCGATCTCCTCCACACTATAGGTGCACAAATCGCTCGCGGATGTCGCGCTACGCTGCTTCTCGCCAAAGTAGATGCCACCGGTCAGTTCGCGTACGACGACGATGTCGGTTCCCTGGAGGATCTCAGCCTTGATCGGCGAGGCGTCCAACAGCGCTGGGTGCAGCGATACCGGGCGCAGGTTCGCGAACAGATTGAGCGCCTTGCGCAACGCAAGCAGACCCTGCTCGGGGCGCACCGTGGCATCTGGATCGGACCACTGCGGTCCTCCCACGGCGCCCAGCAATACCGCATCGGCGGTGCCGCAGGCGGACACGGTGGCGGCGGGCAGGGCACTGCCGGTGGCGTCGATCGCAGCGCCTCCGATCAAGTGCGACTCGAAACGGAACTCGTGCCCGTAGCGCGTAGCGACCGCCTTCAGCACTCGCACCGCTTCATGGGTAATCTCCGGTCCGATGCCATCGCCCGCGAGAATGACGATGCTGGCCTCGATAGTGCTCATGCGATGTGGATCCTGTCGTAAGTCTGTTCGAAACGGCTGATGGCATCCGCTTGTTGCAGCAGGTAGCCGAGCTCATCGATGCCGTTCAGCAGGCAGTAGCGCGCGAATCCCTCGATCGGAAAGGATGCGACGACGCCCGTAGGCAGCGTCAAGGTGCAGGCGTCCAGATCGATGCGCACACTGGCGCCGGGGTTGTGCAGCAGCCAGGCGTGCGCCGCCTCGTCCACGACGATCGGCAGCAGGCCGTTCTTGAGCGAGTTGTTGCGGAAGATATCGGCGATCTCGGTGCTGATGATCGCTCGAAAACCAGCATCGAGCAGTCCCCAGGGAGCGTGCTCGCGCGAGGAGCCGCAGCCGAAATTGCGGCCCGCGACCAGCACTTCGCAGCCGGCCGCCTCGGGACGATTGAGGATGAAATCCTGCTTGGGCGAGCCGTCGGCCTGGTAGCGCCAGTCGGCGAACAGGTGTCGACCCAGCCCTTCCTTGGTGGTCGTGGTCAGGAAGCGCGCCGGAAGGATCTGGTCGGTATCGATGTTCGTCGACGGCAAAACGACGGTACGGGATTCGATCGTGCGTATGGCTTGCATGGTGCCTCTCCTCAGTGAGCGGTCGGCTGGGCGCCGGCGAGGAGGCGGCGTGGATCGGTGATCTTGCCGGTGAGCGCCGCGGCAACCGCGGTCGCGGGACTGGCGAGCAAGGTGCGTGCGCCGGCGCCTTGGCGACCCTCGAAATTGCGATTGCTGGTACTGACCGCGTATTCGCCCTTGGCGACCAGGTCGCCGTTCATGCCCAGGCACATCGAGCAGCCGGACTCGCGCCACTGCGCACCGGCATCGGTGAAGATCTTGGCCAGCCCGATCGCTTCGGCCTCATGCTTGACCTGCTGCGACCCAGGTACCACCAGCATACGCACCCCGGATGCGAGTTTGCGGCCCTCGATCAAACGCGCCGCCAGCTTCAGATCGGACAGACGACCGTTGGTACAGCTGCCGATGAATACGACCTGCACCGGCCTGCCGATGAGCGGCTCACCGGCATGCAGTCCCATGTAGGCGAGCGATTTGACATGCGCCGCATCGCCTGGACGATCGGGGACCGTGGCGCCGATCGGCACCACCATGCCTGGATGGGTGCCATAAGTGATCATCGGCTGGACCTCACCGGCATCGATGTGCACGACACGATCGAACACTGCGCCCGGGTCGGTACGCAGCGCCCGCCAGCGAGCGACGGCCTGCTCCCAGGCAGCGCCCTGCGGTGCAAAGCGGCGGCCCTTCAAATACGCAAAGGTGGTGTCGTCCGGTGCAATCATGCCGGCGCGGGCGCCAGCCTCGATCGACATGTTGCAGATCGTCATGCGCTCGTCCATCGACAATGCTTCGATGGCCGAGCCGCGATATTCGATCACATGGCCGGTACCACCGGAGACGCCGATCTGGCCGATGATCGCCAGGATCAGGTCTTTGGCGGTGACGCCCTCGCTCAACCGTCCGCTCACCTCGATCGCGAGCGTCCGTGGGCGGCGTTGCAACAGGCACTGCGTCGCCAGCACGTGTCCGACTTCCGTCGTGCCGATGCCGAAGGCGAGCGCGCCGAACGCGCCGTGGGTGGCAGTATGGCTATCGCCGCAGACGATGGTCTTGCCCGGCTGCGTGGCGCCGAGTTCCGGACCGATGACGTGCACGATCCCACGATGCTTGCTGGACAGCCCGAACAGTTCGACACCGAATTCGCGACAATTCCTTTCCAGCTCCTTCACCTGGAGTGCGGCTGATTCGACCTTTATCGGGACGCGGCCGAATACCTCGTCCGGATCCGTTGGCGTGGAGTGATCCATGGTCGCCAAGGTGCGGTCGGTGCGACGCAGCTTCAGGCCCTTCGAGCGCAGCAAGGAGAAGGCCTGGGGTGAGGTCACCTCATGCACCAGATGCAGATCCACATACAACACAGCCGGCGTGTCCGGCGTTTCGGCAACCACTTGGTGCTGTTCCCAGACCTTCTCGAACAAGGTCTTGGCCTGGGGGGCGACATCCGTCGGGCTATTCATGGATTTTCCTCACAAGCGGCGACGCAGGTCTGCAAGCATGCCAACAAGGATCGCGCATGGGTTGATGAATGGTGAGCGAGCCATCGTCAGGGACGATGGCAGCGGGGCGGGCATGTTGCGCTGACGGCAGCCAGCCGCCAATACGGGGTCCACTGCAAGCCGTGGGCGGGGGATGCGGGCAAGCGGGGGATAGGCGAGTACAGCCGCTGCCGCAAGGCGCAAGGCTCAGGGGCAGAGGGCGGGGCTCGGCAGGATGGTGCTGCGGAACGAATGACCGCAGCGGGCGGTGACGGAATCGGCGAATGGCTTGCCGCCGCCAGCGGCGGCAAGCTCTCGGTCAAGGGGCGTCGCAGGACTCCAGCCAACCCCATTCGTCAGGCGTTTTACCGCTGAACAGTCCAAAGAATGCCGACTGCAACGCCTCGGTGATCGGGCCGCGTGCGCCGGCGCCGACTTTGATGTGGTCCACTGAGCGCACCGGAGTGATCTCCGCGGCGGTTCCGGTGAGGAATATCTCATCGGCCAGGTACAGGAATTCGCGCGGCACCGCCTGTTCCCGTACTTCGAAGCCATGCTCGCGCGCCAGGGTGATCACCGAATCGCGCGTGATGCCCTGCAGGATGGAGTTCGCCAGGCCAGGCGTGTAGATCACATTGTTGCGGACCAGGAACAGGTTCTCGCCGGCTCCCTCACTGACGCTGCCGTCGACGCCCAGGCCTATGCCTTCGGCAAATCCCAGCCGCTTTGCCTCCATGCTGATCAGCTGGCTCGAGAGGTAATTGCCCGCGGCCTTTCCCAGTGCGGGAATGGTGTTCGGCGCCAGGCGCTGCCAGGAGGAGACGCACACATCGATCCCATTCTCCAATCCTTCCGCCCCCAGATAAGCGCCCCACTCGAAAGCGGCGATCACGGTTTCGACCGGTGGGGAAATCTTGGGCGCCACACCGATCTCGCCGTAGCCGCGAAAGGCGAAGGGCCGCATATACGCGCCGTCGTTCAATTCGTTGGCGACGATCACCTGCCGGCTCGCCGCATTGATTTCATCCTGTGTGAACGGGATGTCGATGCGATGGATCTTGGCCGAATCGAACAACCGGCGCGTATGGTCCCGCAGACGGAAAATCACCGGTCCCTGTGGCGTCTTGTAGGCGCGGATGCCTTCGAACACGGTCGAGCCGTAATGCAGGGCATGGGCCAGTACGTGTACGGTCGCGTTCTCCCAAGGCACGAGCTTGCCGTTGTACCAAATATGTTTGGCGGCATGGATGGGCATGTCTATCTGCTCCTGCAGAAACGAGTCGTGTTAACTGGCCTTGGGGGCCCGGGGTTGGTTGGAATGGAAACGCTGTGTGCGTCGATGCATCACAAGCCTCGGTCAGGCCTGTTCCTGCAGCCACGGCATGCGGCCACGCAGCTTCACGCCCACTTTCTCGATTTTGTGCTTGAGATCCTTGTTCATCAACTGTTTGTACTTTTTGCGGCCGCGCTTGTTCTCGCTGATCCACTGGCGCGCAAATTTTCCATCCTGGATTTCCTTTAGAATTTTCTTCATCTCACGCTTGGTCGCCGCATTCACGATGCGCGGCCCGCGCGTGAGATCGCCGTATTTGGCGGTTTCGCTGATGAATTCGTGCATCTTCGCCAGGCCGCCTTCGTGCAGCAGGTCGACGATCAGCTTCAATTCGTGCAGGCACTCGTAGTAGGCAACTTCTGGCTGATAGCCGGCCTCCACCAAGGTCTCGAAACCTTTGACGACCAGCTCGGTCGCACCGCCGCACAGTACCGCTTGCTCGCCGAACAGATCGGTCTCGGTTTCCTCGGCAAAGGTCGTGGTCAGTACACCGCCGCGCGTGCCGCCGATGCCATCGGCGTAGGCCAGGGCGTTGTTCTTGGCTTTGCGCGTGGCGTTCTGGTGGATCGCCATCAGGCATGGAACGCCGCGGCCTTGCTGATACTGGCGGCGAACCAGGTCGCCAGGGCCTTTGGGTGCGATCAGTACCACATCGAGGTCCGGGCGCGGCTTGATCTGATTGAAATGGACGTTGAAGCCGTGAGCGAACAGGATCGTGGCGCCCTTGCTGATGTTGTCGATCACGTCCTGGTACAAATCCTTCTGCGTCAGGTCCGGCGTCAGGAAAGCGATCAGGGCCGCGCCTTTGACCGCATCGGCGGGTTCGGCGACCGCGAGGCCGTCTTTCTTCGCCTTGGTCCAGCTGGCGCCGGATTTACGCACACCGACGATGACGTCGAAGCCGCTATCCTTGAGATTCAAGGCATGCGCCCGGCCCTGGCTGCCATAGCCCAGGATAGCGATACGCGCACCGTTGAGGGCCTTCTTCTTGATGTCTTTTTGTGTGTAGATCTTCATGTGCGCTCCTGACAGCGAGTCTAAATGAAAGAACCCCGCCTCGGTCTGGCCGGTGCGGGGTTCGTGTTGCGAGTTCGTTCTACCAGTACCTGTCGCTCAGCCGTTCACCCCGTACGCTGCCCCGCAAGGCAGGTCCGATACATCGATGCCTACGTCTACGATCACTTGGGCGGCACTCTTGCCGGGAATGGACGGAGCACTGTTGTTGTTCGTGTAGCCAAGCGTGTGGCCAGATTCGTACTGGGCGGATCCGGACATGGAAATCTTCAAGGATCTTATAAGGAATGATCGGTCGACAAATCGTGGAATATCGATTGATAGCACCATACGGCCGCGTAACTTGTCAAGCCGCGCTGCAGGACATCGACGTCGCATCGGTGGAAGCGGTGACGAGCATCCTTGCCTGGCAGGTGGGTGAGTGCTCGTGCGTCTTGCGCTCGCTTGGCCAGCCGGCATAGGAAGAAACGATCGTCGCCAGGGATCGCGCCCACGGCGGCGGCGCGGGAAAATTCATGGCCGATCGACGGACTACCGTGTCGCAAGCTGTCACAATGCATACGCTAATATTGCGCTACCAAACTCTCCGCAAACGTTCCCCACATCAATTGAGCATGCACACCCCTGCCGGTCCGATTCGCGTTCACCTGCAGTACGAGGAAGACATTGATCGGTGGCGCGATGCGCAGACGCCGACGATGCGCCAGTGGCTCGAGGTCAACGGCTTTCGCGCCGAACGCCATCGTGTCCTGCTGTTGCCCGATGCGCAGGGGCGGCTGGCGGCAGTGGTGGCGGGACTCGGCCGGCGCGCGCGGGCGGTCGGACATGACCCCGGCGTGCACATGGGCTACGAATCGGTCAGTTGCTGGACGGCGGCTGCCATTTCGGACAAGTTGCCGGACGGCGACTATCGGCTGGCCGATGACTTGCCGGTGCCTGTCGCGCAACGCTTTGCCTTCGGTTGGGCCTATGGCCAGTATCGATTCGAACGCTACCGGCGCGCGGCCGATCCACGCCGGGTGCAATTGCAGCTGCCGGCCCAGGTCGATGCGATGGAAGTGGAGCGCTTGCGGCAGGCCACTACGCTTGCAAGGGATCTGATCAATACGCCGGCGAACGACCTGACTCCGGCAACGATGGCACAGGCCGTGGTCGAGGTGGCGCAGAAGTATGGTGCGACCTTGCGCACCGTCATCGGCGAGGAATTGCTGGCGCAGCGTTTGCCGGCGGTGCATGCGGTGGGACGCGCGGCGGCGGTGGCGCCGCGGGTAATGGATCTGCAATGGGGCAATCCGTCCCATCCCAAGGTTTCGCTGGTCGGCAAGGGCGTCTGCTTCGACTCCGGTGGCCTGGACATCAAACCCGGCGCGTCGATGCTGTTGATGAAAAAGGACATGGGTGGTGCGGCGATCACGCTGGCCCTGGCACAGCTCGTCATGGATGCCCGCCTGCCGGTGCGCCTGCGGGTGGTTTTGCCTCTGGTCGAGAATGCGATCTCGGGCAATGCCTTCCGTCCCGGGGATGTGCTGCAGACTCGCAAGGGTCTGACGGTCGAGGTCGGCAACACCGATGCCGAGGGAAGATTGATTCTGTGCGACGCGCTGGCGTTGGCCGACGAAGACCAACCCGATCTGCTGCTCGACATGGCAACCTTGACCGGTGCGGCGCGCGTGGCATTGGGGCCGGAACTGCCCGCGTTGTTCAGCACCGATGACTCGATGGCGCAGGAGCTGACCAGGATTGCGTCGGCCGAGTCGGACCCGCTGTGGCGCTTGCCCTTGTGGAGCGGCTACGACGATGAGCTGGCAAGCAAGGTGGCCGACTTGAACAATGTCTCGGGCTCGAGCTTTTCCGGCGCGATCATTGCTGCATTGTTCCTGCGCCGATTCATTGGCGCAGCCCGGCACTGGATGCACCTGGACCTGTACGCGTGGAACGGCAGGGAGCGCCCGGGCCGCCCCATCGGTGCGGAACCGCAGGCGGTGCGCGCCCTGTACGAGTTTCTCAAGAGCCGCTACCAGGTCTGACGCCCGCCATGTCGGCCACGCCTGCTGCGGTGGGTGATCACGCGTCGCTGTGCGGGCGCGACATTGCGCTGATCATCGCCATGAACCTGGTCTGGGGCTTGAATCTGGTCGCCTCCAAGATCGGTGTCGCCCAGTTTCCCCCCATCTTCTTCACAGCCCTGCGATTCGGTTCGCTGGCATTGTTCCTGCTGCCGTTCCTGAGAGTGCAGCGCGGGCAGATGGCCTGCCTGCTCGCTGGTGCCGTCTTGACCGGGCCGGTTGCTTTCGCGCTGCTGTTCGTCGGCCTGTCCTTGGTCGAGGATGTATCGACGGTGGCGATCGCGAATCAGTTGCTGGTGCCGTTCGCGACACTGCTGTCGGTGTGGCTGCTCAAGGAGACGATCCGCTGGCGGCGCCGGCTGGGTATCGTGCTGGCTTTCGCCGGTGTTGCGATCATCAACTTCGATCCACGAGTGTTTGTCGACTGGAAAGGCCTGGCGCTGGTGGTGCTGTCATGCTTTTTCGGTGCCGCCGGCTTGATCTTCATCAAGCGCCTGCGCAACATCCGTGCACTGACGCTGCAGGCATGGATCGCGGTCGTCGGCGGGCCGATTCTTCTCATGACGAGCCTGCTGTTGGAATCCGGCCAGTGGCAGGCGGTTCGCAATGCGGATGCGCAGGGATGGGGCGCCTTGATCTTTACCACCGTGGCGGCCAGCCTGTTCGCGCACACGGTCTGGTATTACCTGGTCAGCCGGTATCCCGTGACGCGGGTCGCGCCGCTCACCTTGTTGTCACCCTTGTTCAGCATTTTCTTCGGTGTGACTTTGCTGGACGATCAGCTCACGCCGCGCATGCTCCTGGGGGGCGCCGTCACCCTGGCCGGGGTGCTGATCGTGGTCATGCGCGAGCAGCGACTGGTGGATACCGGGACTTGAGCGAGCGCCGAGGCGACTGGATGCTCCTCATCATCGGGCCTCATCGAGGCCCTACCGACGACGTGCCTGAGGGCGGCGCTCGATGAACTCCAGCACTTCCTGCTCAGGCGCCGCGCGCCATTGGCCGGGCTGCAGGTCTGCCACGCTCCAGATCCCGACCGACCAGCGAATCAGTCGCAGGGTAGGGTGGCCGATTGCCGCAGTCATGCGCCGTACCTGACGATTGCGGCCTTCGCGAATCGTCAATTGCAGCCACTGCGTCGGGATCGATTGACGAAACCTGATCGGCGGCTGGCGCGGCCATAGCCATGAGGGCTCATCGATACATTCCACCTGCGCCGGCTGTGTGGGGCCGTCGTTCAAGTGCACGCCGCGACGCAGTGGCACCAAGGCATCGTCGCGCACGTCGCCTTCGACCTGGACCAGGTAGGTCTTGGCGACCTTCCAGCGCGGGTCCGCCAGCTGTGCCTGCAGTGCACCGCTATCGGTCAGCAGCACCAGGCCCTCGCTGTCGTAATCGAGGCGTCCGGCCGGGCGCATGCCTGGCGCGCTTATCCAATCCTTCAATGTCGCCTTGCCATCCGGGCTGGTGAACTGGGTCAGCACGTGAAACGGCTTGTTCAGCAATAGTAGCGACGGCGGCTGCATCAGCGCGTTTCACCTTCGGCGTCGATCTGTTCGGCCGTGCTGCGCGCCAGTTCGACAAAGCGCCGTACTGCTGCAGCGGTATCGCCGCGGCGGCAGGCGAGAATCAACGGCGCCGACAACAACGAGTGCTCCTCGAGCCGGCGATACACGACGCCATCCATCTGCAAGCGGCGCAGGGATTCCGGCACGATGGAGACGCCCAGGCCGGCCGCCACCAGATTCAAGGTCGAGATGATGCGCGGCGCTTCCTGGCCTACCAGCGGGCTGAAGCCTGCGCTGCGGCAGGCGGTAATGATGGTGTCGTACAGACCGGGGCCTCCTGGACGCTTGTACAAGATGAATGTTTCGCTGGCGAGTGCGGACAGCGGCAGCGGAGCCGCGCGGCTCCTAGCATTGGGCTCTTGCCGCAGTCCTTTCGCCAGTGCATGTCCGGTGGGGAGTGCGACCAGCATTTTTTCCGTCAATAGCGGCTGCACCGTCAGGCCTACCACGTCGGCCACGGGTGAGCGAATGAATGCGGCATCGATTTCTTCATGGCTCAGGCCCTGCACCAGCTCACTGCTGCCGCTTTCCTCCAGGACCAGAGACACCAGCGGATACATTTCTCGAAAAGCGCGGATCACCCGCGGCACGAATGGATGGAAGGGCGCGGAACTGGTGAATCCCACCACCACCCGGCCCTGTTCGCCGCGGGCGGTGCGGCGAGTCGAGGCGCAGGCACGTTCGAGTTGATCGAGTATGGCGCGCGCGCGCTCGAGGAAGGCGGCGCCGGCATCCGTCAACTCGACGCCGCGCGGCTTGCGGTGCAGCAGTTGCACGTCGAGTTCCTGCTCCAAAGCGCGGATCTGGATGCTCAGGGGTGGCTGCTGGATGCCCAGGCGCTGCGCCGCACGAGTCATATGCTTTTCCTCGGCGACCGCAATGAAGTATCGAAGGTGGCGTAGTTCCATGTGCGATATTTATCAGATATCGATTTCTAACTCACCATATATTTTACCACTGGCGGCGAAAGCGTTAAGGTCGCGCCTGCGGCTTCCGGTGCCGCTCCTCGGAATCGACTTCCGTAGATTGGACCTGCACCGGCGATCAGGGCGTTATCCATGATCTGCCTGCGCCAACGATTCGTTGTTTACCACTGGCTCTCAGAGGAATTTCCATGACCACATCTGCCGCCGAGCAGCTCCGACACGACTGGCAAACCAATCCACGCTGGGCGGGCGTCGAGCGCCCCTACCAGGCGCAGGACGTCGTACGCTTGCGCGGCTCGGTGCATATCGAGCATTCGTTGGCGCGACTGGGCGCAGAAAAGCTGTGGCAATACATACATGAAAAGCCGTTCGTCAATGCGCTGGGCGCGCTGACGGGCAACCAGGCCATGCAGCAGGTCAAGGCCGGCCTGGATGCCATCTATCTTTCGGGCTGGCAGGTCGCAGGCGATGCCAACCTGGCCGGCGAAATGTACCCGGACCAGTCCTTGTATCCGGCCAATTCGGTGCCCTCGGTCATCCGCCGCATCAACAACACGCTGCTGCGCGCCGATCAGATTCATCACGCCGAAGGCGATGCCTCGATCGACTGGCTCAAGCCGATCGTGGCCGATGCGGAAGCCGGCTTTGGCGGCGTGCTCAATGCCTTCGAGCTGATGAAGAGCATGATCGAGGCCGGTGCCGCGGGCGTGCATTTCGAGGATCAGTTGTCATCGGCCAAGAAATGCGGCCACATGGGCGGCAAGGTGTTGGTGCCGACCTCGGAGGCGATCGGCAAGCTGGCCGCGGCGCGGCTGGCGGCCGATACCTGTGGCGTGCCCACCGTGCTGGTGGCGCGTACCGACGCCGAGTCCGCGAATCTGCTGACGGCGGATGTGGATGAGCGCGACCTGTCCTTCATCGACAAGTCCAAGGGCCGCACCAGCGAGGGCTTCTTTTATGTAAACGCCGGCCTGGAGCAGGCGATTGCCCGCGGCTTGGCCTACGCACCGTATTGCGATCTGATCTGGTGCGAAACCGCAACGCCGGATCTGCACGATGCGAAGCGGTTCGCGGAAGCGATCCACAAGCAGTTCCCGGACAAGCTGCTGGCCTACAACTGCTCGCCGTCCTTCAACTGGAAAAAGAAGCTCGACGACGCCACGATCGCGAAGTTCCAGCGTGAACTGGGCGCCATGGGCTACAAGTTCCAGTTCATCACCCTGGCGGGCTTCCATGCGTTGAATCACTCGATGTTCGAGCTGGCCCGCGGCTACAAGGCGACGCAGATGTCGGCCTACGTGGCGCTGCAGGAGCAGGAATTCGCCTCGGAAAAGAATGGCTACACGGCCACCAAGCACCAGCGCGAAGTCGGCGCCGGCTACTTCGACGATGTGACCCAGACGGTAACGGGCGGCCAGTCCTCGGTGACGGCAATGAAGGGCTCGACCGAAGAGGCGCAGTTCGACCAGGCGCAAGCCTGACGCGAGGCGCGTTGCACGCTGGCATGCGCCTGGGGGCGCATGCCAGCCACGCCTAGCCGCAACACGCGCCTGCTCACGACGGATGAGGTCGCGGATCGATTCACTGTCATGGGTGAAGCGGCCAGCCTGAACCATTCCTCCGCTAGACTGTATGGGATGAAAGTCCCTAAACCTGCCAGAAAATCTTCTGCAAAAAGCTACACCTTGCCGCGCCGTACCGGGCAGCCGGCGCTGCCGGCTCGCATGCCCGGTACGGCGCCGCCGGCCGCGGGCACCGCGGCAGTGCGCCGCGCGCGATCCGCGCGATCCGCGGCGGCCGGATCGGCGCCCGGACTGTGGCCCTCCGATGGCATCGTGTTCGATCGCCAGTGCACCGCCTGTCCGCGACTGGCGCAGTACCTTGCCGCAGGACGCAAGCAATATCCGGATTACTACTGCGCCCCGGTGGCGCCGTTTGGCGATCGCAGCGCGCGCTTGATCCTGGTCGGCCTGGCGGCCGGTTTCCATGGCGCAAACGCGACCGGCCGTCCGTTCACCGGCGATCATGCCGGTGTGCTGTTATATCGCACCTTGCACCGTTTCGGGTTTGCCAGCCGTCCGCTATCGATCTCGAGCCACGATGGGCTGGAACTGCTCGACTGCCGCATCACGAACTCGGTCAAATGCGTGCCGCCCGAGAACAAGCCGACTCCCGAGGAGATCAGAACTTGTAATCGATATCTGACGGCCGAGCTGGCGCGCGCACCGCGCAATGCGATACTGCTGGCACTGGGTTCGATCGCGCACGGCGCTGCGCTGCGTGCGCTTTCGCTGCGGCCTTCGCAGTACAAATTCGCACACGCCGCCGAGTTTCGGCTGCCCGGGGGGCAGACACTGATCGATACCTACCATTGCAGCCGCTACAACACCCAGACGCGCCGGCTCACCGAAGCGATGTTCGACGCAGTCTTTGCGCGTGCCAGAGCGCTGCTGGGCGAGCCCAAGCGCAATGCCGAGCGGCCGCCCGGCTAGAATGTGTCGATGAGTGCGTTCGATTCCAAGCGTTTCCTCGCCAACGTCAGCCTGCGCCCGGGCGTCTACCGCATGATCGGCGCGGACGGCGAGGTGTTGTACGTCGGCAAGGCGCGCAATCTGAAGAATCGGCTGGCGACGTACTTTGCCGGCACGGCGCAGTCGGCCAAGACCATGGCGATGGTGGCGCAGGTCGCCGACGTCGAGGTCACGGTCACGGCCTCGGAGACCGAGGCGCTGCTGCTGGAATACAACCTGATCAAGCGGCATCGGCCGCGCTACAACGTCACCTTGCGTGACGATAAAAGCTTTCCCTACCTGCATATCACTACCCGGCAGGACTATCCGCGCATTGCCTTCTATCGTGGCAGCCGCAAGCTGCCGGGCCGTTTTTTCGGCCCCTATCCCAATGCACGGGCGACACGTGAGACGGTGCAGCTGCTGCAGAAATTGTTCCTGCTGCGGCCCTGTTCGGATTCTTTTTTCGCCAATCGCTCGCGGCCTTGCCTGCAGTACCAGATCAAACGATGTTCCGCTCCCTGCGTAGCGCTGATTTCCAAGCAGGACTACGCCCAGGACGTGGCGGATGCGATCAAGGTGCTTGAGGGCAGGGGCGGGGAGCTGATCGACGATCTGGCGCAGCGCATGGAGCAGGCGGCCGCGCAGCTGGATTTCGAACGCGCGGCCCGTCTTCGGGATCAGATACACGGTATCAAGGCCATCCACTCGACCCAGTCCGTCACGCGCAGTGCGAGCGAGGATATCGATGCGGTGGCACTGGTCTCCCACGGCGGCGATCATTGCGTCTCGATCGTGTTCGTGCGTGGCGGGCGCAATCTTGGAAGTTCGAACTTCTTCCCGCGCCCTGGACTAGCGGAGTCGGGCGAGTTGCTGTCCGGCTTCCTGGCCCAGTACTACCTTGGGCGCGATGCGCCGCCGGAGATCCTGATCAGCGAACCTATCGAAGATGCCGATCTGCTGCAGGCGACCCTCTCGCAGCGCATGCAGCGCTCGGTACGCATTCGTTCCTCCGTGCGCGCGGTGCGCGCGCGATGGTTGCAGATGGCGCGCACCAATGCGGAAGTCGGACTCAAGATGCGCCATGCAACCGAGGCCACCACGGAAGAACAGCTGCGCGCGCTGGCGGAAGTGTTCGACATGCCCACGCCGCCGGCACGCATCGAATGTTTCGATATCAGCCACACCATGGGCGAGCGCGCCGTCGCCTCCTGTGTCGTCTTTGGTGCGCAGGGGCCGCTCAAAAGCGATTATCGTCGCTTCAATATCGAAGGCGTGGCGCCCGGGGACGACTACGGCGCCATGCACCAGGCGCTGCACCGTCGCTACTCGCGCATCAAGAAAGGTGAAGCGCCGGTCCCTGATCTGCTGTTGATCGACGGCGGCCCCGGACAGTTGGCGCAAGCCGTGAGCGTTCTGGATGAGCTGCAGGTCCAGGGCGTGACCGTCGCCGGTGTCGCCAAGGGTGCGGACCGGCGTGCCGGACAGGAGCGCCTGTTCCTGCCGCAGCGCGAGCTGCCCATCATCCTGGCGCCCGATTCCCCGGCGCTGCGCTGGATACAACGGATTCGCGACGAAGCGCATCGCTTTGCCATCACCGGACACCGCCAGCGGCGCGCCAAGGCGCGCACGCAATCGGTATTGGAAACCGTTCCGGGGCTCGGGCCGCGCAAACGAAGAGAATTGTTGCGGCAATTCGGTGGTTTGCAGGGCGTCAGTCGCGCCGGAATCGATGATTTGGCCAAGGTTCATGGCATCGGGCGCAGGCTGGCGCAATCGATCTATGACACGCTGCACTCCACCGGCTGAAAATTACTTACAATCCAGCGGTGAGTTTTCCTATCGCCAATGCTCTGACCCTGGTGCGGATCTTGATGATCCCGCTGGTTGCCGTGCTGTTCTATCTGCCGTACTCGTGGTCGAATCCGGCGGCGGCCATCATATTCATCCTGGCGGCACTGACCGATTGGCTGGATGGCTACCTGGCGCGCCGCTTGGGGCAGACCTCACGCCTGGGCGCTTTTCTGGATCCGGTGGCGGACAAGCTCATGGTCGCGGTGGCCTTGGTCCTGCTGGTTGGCCATGCGCCCGAGAACCTGAAATTCTTCAAGTTCAATCCTCATACGCTGATTACCTTGACCGCCGCGGTCATCATCGGGCGCGAGATCACGATTTCCGCACTGCGCGAATGGATGGCCGAAGTCGGTGCGCGCGGCAAAGTTGCCGTCTCAGCGGTGGGCAAGCTGAAAACGATTTTCCAGATGACCGGCCTGTCGATGATGTTGTTTCGCAGCGACGTGTGGTTCCTGCCGGCATTCGAGCTGGGCGTTTATTGCCTGGTTGCCGCGGCGGCACTGACCTTGTGGTCGATGGTCCTGTATCTTCGAGCCGCCTGGCCCGACCTGATGCGCTCAGGTTCGTTATAGGATCGACGTTGTGGGTCCCAAGCGCTGGAGTCGCAGCGATCTGGCGTCTCCGCGGCGCAGGCGACGACGGCAAGCATTGCTCGCCCTTGCCGCGCGCCTGATCGATCGACCGTGGTTCGGGCGAGCGGCTGCGACCGGCGAGTCGTCGCGGTCGATCGCGACCTCGGTCCGCCACGCATCGCCCTCGACGGCGGCAGGACTATCGATGATAAGGATTAAGTTATTGATCTTATTATCTGAATCTAATAGATATTATTGACAAGGAACTGCTTTCTTGAGAATCCGGAAACTTCGATCATGAATATGGTGAACACGGCAGCGGAAGATCTCATCGCCATCGAGGCGCAGCTGGGCGCGCACAACTACAAGCCGTTGGATGTAGTGCTGGCGCGCGGCGAGGGCGTTTGGGTCTGGGATACCGACGGCAAGCGGTATCTGGACTGCCTGGCGGCATACTCGGCCGTCAACCAGGGGCATTGCCATCCGAAGATCTACGCCGCCGTCGTCGAGCAGGCCAAGCGCCTGACCTTGACCTCGCGGGCATTTCGCAACGACCAGCTGGCGCTGTTCTATGAGGATCTGGCCCGGCTGACGGGTTCGCACAAGATCCTGCCGATGAACAGCGGCGCGGAAGCGGTGGAGACGGCGATCAAGGCGGTGCGCAAATGGGGCTACGAGGTCAAGGGCGTGCCAGCGGATCGCGCCGAGATCATCGTTTGTGCCAACAATTTCCATGGCCGCACCTTGGCCATCGTCGGCTTCAGCACCGATCCCAGCGCCTATGGCAATTACGGGCCGTTCGCACCCGGCTTCCGCATCGTGCCCTTCGGCGACTACGACGCACTGGCCGCCGCGGTCAACGACAACACGGTCGCCTTTCTGGTCGAGCCGATCCAGGGCGAGGCGGGCGTCATCATTCCCCCGGCCGGCTATTTCTCGCGTGTGCGCCAACTATGCAGCGCGCGGCGTGTGACGTTGATCCTGGATGAAATCCAGACGGGATTGGGCCGTACCGGCAAGCTTCTCGCCGAGGAGCACGAAGGAATCGAGGCCGACGTCACGCTGATCGGCAAGGCCTTGTCGGGGGGCTTCTATCCGGTCTCCGCGGTACTGTCGAATGCCGAGGTGCTGGGAGTGCTCAAGCCGGGCCAGCATGGCAGTACTTTCGGCGGCAACCCGTTGGCCTGTGCCGTGGCGCGCGCCGCGCTGCAAGTGCTGGTCGAGGAGGGCATGATCGAGAACGCCGAGCGCCAGGGGGCGCGTTTCATGGCGCAGTTGCAGGGTGTCGGCGCGAATGTGGTGCGCGAGGTTCGCGGACGAGGGTTGATGCTCGCAATCGAACTGCATCCGGAAGCCGGCGGCGCACGCCGTTATTGCGAAAAGCTGCGAGCGCTCGGTCTGTTGGCGAAGGACACGCACGAACATTCGATTCGCATCGCACCGCCCCTGGTGATCACCGACGATCAGGTCGACTGGGCCTGCGAGATGCTGCGCAAGGCGCTGCAATAGCGGCAACGGGAACGCGGATTGCCTGCTGGCCACGAGTCGTCACGCTGTCAAAAGCCCATTGCCGCCCCGTCGCCGCGCGGATCGGCGCCGCCTTCGAAAAAGCCGTTGCCGCGATCGATCCGGATCGCCTGGGCGTGTCCCAAGGTGCCGTGCCAGTTGCCCGCCATTTTTACCGGGTGGCCGCGCAGGCGCAGTTCGCGCACGGTTTCATCGGCAATGCGGGATTCCAGCCAAAGATCGCGGGACTCCATGCCCCAGGTACGGCCCATCAGCCAGCGCGGCGCTTCGATGGCTTGCTGCACGTCGAAGCCGAAATCGATCAAGCGCGTCAGCAAGGCGGCCTGGGTTTGCGGCTGGCCTTCGCCGCCCATGGTTCCATACGCCAGGACCGGCACGCCGTCTTGCAGCAGCATGGCCGGAATGATGGTGTGGAAGGTATGTTTTCCGGGCTCGAGCCGGTTCGGGTGCCGATCGTCCAGCGAAAAGAAGCTGCCTCGGTTCTGCAGGATGATGCCGCTATCTCCCGCTACCCAGGCCGAACCGAAGTCGTGATAGATGGACTGAATATTGGAAACCACCAGCCCGCTTTCGTCCGTCACGCAAAAATAAACCGTATCGCCTTCCACGATGCGGTGGTCGAATCCGCTCCCGTAGCGCAGGCCGGGCTCGATGTCTCCGCTCAGCGCCTGATCGGAGCGGATCAGCGTGCGCCGCCGATCAGCGTAGGGTTTGGCCAGCAGCTCTTGCAGCGGAATCTTCACGAAACCGGGATCGGTCAGCCATTCGTCGCGATCGGCGAAAGCGATTTTTACCGCCTCCACGATGTGATGGTAATAATCGGCGGTGCCTTCGCCCCAGGAGGCGACGTCGAAGCCCTCGAGCAGGTTCATGATCTGCAGTGCGGCGAAGCCCTGTGTGTTGGGCGGTAATTGCATGACCTGGTAGCCACGGTAGGTGGTCGAGATCGGTTCTACCCATTTGGCCCGGTACGCGGCGAAGTCTTCGACACGCAACGGCGAACCGGACGCGGCCAATGCGTCGCAGATACGTTTGGCAAGCGGGCCTTCGTAGAAGCCGGCACGCGCCCCCAGGGTGGCGATCTGTTCCAGAGCGCGCGCCAGATCAGACTGCACCAAGCGCTTGCCCTCGCGCTGCGGCTCGCCTTCGGGCAAGTAGATGCGGGCGGTTGCAGGATATCGGCGCAAGATATGCGCATCGTCGGCCAGCCAATCGGCCAGCGAGCGCGTGATCGCGGCGCCGTCGCGCGCAAGCCGTATGGCATCGGCGAACAGTGCTTCCCAGGGCAGGCGGCCATGGCGTTCGTGAGCGGCCCGCCAACCATCGACGGCGCCGGGTATCGTCAACGCAGCCAATGGACCGTGTGAGGGAATGTTCTCGCCACTGCCCTGTTCGCGATAGAAATCGCGGGTTGCGCCTTGGGCGGCCGGTCCGCCGGCATGCAATGCCTGGACGCTGCCGGTCTGCGGACCTGCGATCAACCAGAAGCCGTCGCCGCCCAGGCCGGCCATGTGCGGATACACCACGCAAAGCGTGGCATTGATCGCAATGGCGGCATCGACGGCGCTGCCGCCGCGGCGTAGTGCATCGAGTCCCGACGCCGAGGCCAGGTAGTGCGGCGAAGAGACCATGCCGCGGGAGGCGAGCACCGGCGGGCGTCCGCTACGAGGTCCATTGGCATGACTCATTGTCGGACTCCTTGATCTGAAGCTTGGGTTGGGGTGTCGCGTTTCGGCGCCGCCGCGAGTGCGGGAGGCGGACCCAGCAGTAAACGCTGCAGCGGCGGTATGAGGCCACCGCAGCACAGCCCAATCAGGCCGATCCACCACAGCAGGCGCGGGCCGGTGGTGGTGCCGATGCTGATCAGCGGAAAGGCGGCGATCAACAAACCCAGCGACAGGCTGAGATAGGCGAGCCGGTTCTTGAACAAGGCGATCACGATGCTCTCCCTTTTCCCATTACGAGCCCACCAGGACGATGAGAACGGTCGCGATACCCGTCAAGATGAAGGCGATCAATGTCCACGGCAAGGTCTTGCGCAGGATGTCGCCTTCCTGGCCGCTGATGCCGGCGGTGCTGGCGCCCAGCACGACATTGGCGGGACCGATGGCATTGCCGATCGCGCCACCGGCGCTCTGGGCGGCAAGAATCGTTGCCTCGGGCAAGCCCTTGAGTTTTGCCAGGGTGTATTGCAGATCCGAGAACAAGGTGTTGGAGGAGGTACTGCTGGAGGTGGTGAACGCGCCGATGATCCCGATCCCGTTCGACAGGAAAGCGAATACGTACGCCGGGGCCACTGCCGCCAGGCCGTAGGCCAGCGCTTCGTTCTGGCCCGAATGGTCCATGATGCGGGCCATGACCAGAAACGCAATGATGGGCACCGATGCGGGAACCGCGCTTGCAAGCAGGCTGGGCAGAATGCGCGGCCGGTCCTGTTGCGGATCGGCGGCCTGCCAGACCTTGTAGTAGCCGCGTGCCCTGAAGACCAGCCAGGTCAGGATCGAAGTGAGCAGCAGGCTGGCCCCGGGATTGGTCAAAGGCGCCATCGCGGAGTAGCGGGAGACCGCGGTGTTGGTGATGTCGTAGCCGGTCGAGACCGCAGGAAATGGCAGGCCGAAGCTGAAGGCGCGCAGGGCATCCTGCAGCGGTCCGATCAGCGACGCGCTCAAGGCGGCCACGATCAATACCATGTAGGGCATGAACGACATCAGCAGCCCCATGGGCGCCGGCTTGTCGAGACTGTTGTCGATGGCCTCGCTTTGCATGGCGGGGCGCTCGGTGATGCCGAGCAGGGGTTGGGCGTACCGGGGCCAGCGCGACAAGGGGTACAGCGCCAGCATCGCCAGCGTCGCGGGTATGAACGCCGCCAGCACCGGATCGAACAGGGTGACGATGACTTGCCCGATTCCCTGGATGGCGGAAATGATCAGCACCAGCGGCCAGGCATGGCGGATGGCAGGCCAGCGGCCATACATCCACACCACGGTGAAACCGCCCAGGACGACCTGAATGATCATCAGCCATGCGGACTGGTAGGCGGTCGACAGCGTGGTGGCGGCGTCCAGATCGACCACCTGCAAGGTGGCGAGCCAGCCCACCCCCAGCGTGCCGTAGAACTTGGCCCAGATGTGGGCAATGATCGGGACCGCAACCGCATACACCGGCCGCATGCCGATGGCCACCAGCAGCGGGGCGACGATCACGATCGGCGTGCCGAAGCCGTCGATGCCTTGCAGGAAGGAGGTGAATACCCAGCCCAGCGCGATGACGATGAACAGTTCGTTGCGGCTGAAGCTGACGATGCCCTGGCGCAGGGCATCGTAGCCGCCGGCCTTGTTCATGATGTGGTACAGCAGCAATGCCGGCCAGATGACGAACAGGATAGCGGCCGAATCCCAGACCCCCTTGGCTCCGGCAACCGCCAAGGTATCCATCGGCGTGCGAAATACCAGCAGCGCCACTGCAGCCGCGACGAACATGCAAGTGGTGCCGGCCTGCTGGGCCGTCCAGCGCAATTTCACCAGCAGGAACGCCAGGACGATGATCGGCAGCGCGGCCAGCGACCAGTGCAGCCAGTCGATGGGGATCAATGTGTCTTGCATCTGGCCGTGCTCTACGCGTGGCGCAAAGATCCATTATCTGGCAATCCGCAGCGGCGTCCACTCTTGTGGCACGCAGCAGCGCCGGTTCGATGGGCCTGCCGATACGCTGAGCTGTCGGGGGAGCCGGGCGCGATTTGGCTCAAAACGGCCAGAAAATCGGAATGAAGATTACTCCCAGTACCCAGAAGATCAGGTTCAACGGCAGCCCGACCTTGACGAAATCGCTGAATCGGTAGCCTCCGGCCCCATACACCATGGTGTTGGTCTGGTAGCCCACGGGTGTGGCAAAGCTGGTGGAGGCCGCGAACGTCACCGCGATCAGGAAGGGGGTTGCATCCACGTCTATCATCGCCGCTGTGGACATGCCAACAGGCGTGAGCAATACAGCGGCCGCTGCATTGCTCATGAACTCCGTCAGCAGCAGCGCCATCAGGTACAACACTGCCAGCACTACCAGTGGCCCGAGCGTGCTCACCAATCCAATGGAATTCTCGACCAGGAACTGGGCCGCTCCGGTCTGGCTCATCACCACGCCCAAGGGCAGCAGGCCGGCCATCAGAATGATGATGCGCCAGTCGATGGCATCGTAGACGTCCTCCGCGTCCAGGCACCCGGCCAACGTCATCGCCACCGCGCCGGCCAAGGACGTAACGGCGATAGGTGCCCATCCGATCGCGGAAATGCCGATGACCAGCGCCATGGTCACCAGGGCAAACGGCGCGCGCCAGCCACCAGGCTTTTCGGGTTGACGTTCGGACAGCACGATCAGGTTCGTATCCTTCCGCAGAGCGTTCATGCCGGATTTCGGGATGAGTATCAGCAGAATATCGCCAACCTGCAGCCGCACGTTACGTAGCTCGTCCCTGAGCACCTGGCCGCGCCGGTGAATGCCAAGCGCCGTCGTGTTGTGGTCCCAGCCAGGATCCAGCATGCCCAAGGTGCTGCCGATCACACGTGAACGAGGGGCGATCATTACTTCGGTCAGGACTTGATCGACTTCTTCGAAAGAGCGTTGCTTGAGTTTGAACTCCGCATTCACTTCCATGCCGGCGTTCTTGCGCAGTTCGTTGAGTTGCGACCAATCGCCTCGTGCCAACAGGACATCCCCCTCCTGCAGCGTTTGGGACCTGGGGGACCAGACTTTCTTGTTGCCTCGCAGCAGTTCCAGGACGAAAACACCATATTCTTCGCCGAGCTTGGCTTCGCCGACAGAGGTGCCGATCAGCGATGATTCCGGCATCACCCGCAGTTCGGTAATGTACTTGCCGAGCTCATAGTGTTCGACCAATTCCGCGCCGCGCGCATCCGGCAGCAGCCAACGCCCGATCGTGAGGAGATACAAGCAGCCCGCCGCCAGGCAGATCAAGCCCAGGGGGGTGAACTCGAACATGCTGAAACCTGGATGCCCGAGATCTTTGGCCATGGCATTGACCAGCAGGTTGGTCGAGGTGCCGACCAAGGTGCAAACGCCAGCCATCTGCGACACGTATGACAAAGGGATCAGTGCCTTGGACGCAGACATACCGATGTTGGCCGTGGCCGCCATCACGATCGGCATGAAGACCGCCACGACCGCTGTGTTGTTGACGAATGGTGCGATCACCGCCAGTACGACGAACAGGATGATGAGAAATTGCAGCGGTGATCTGGCGCGTCCCAGGAGGTTACCGATTCCCGAGAGCGCGCCGCTGTTCTGCAGTCCTGCGGCCAGTACGAACATGGCCGCCACCGTAATCGTGGCGGCATTGCTGAATCCGCTGAGCGCTTGTCCCGGGTCGACCAGGCCGCTCACCGCGAGGCCGGTCAGCACCAGTAGCGCCACGGCGTCGATACGCAGCTTTTCCGTGGCAAACAGTATCACCGCGACCAGGGCGATGGAGAGAGCCACGGCGATATCGATTGTCATGCTTGGGATCTTGATTCTTGGTCTTGTATGGCGACGCGGGGACGTTGATGCCGCGGCAGCGCCCGCTGGCGATAGCCTTCGTCAGTTATCCGGTGTTCTCGCTGGAGTCAAGGCTGGCGCATTTGCGATCAAGCCCGTTCGTTGCTCGCAGGAACTTGCTCCACTGGGCGCAAGCGCACGGCGCACTTCAAGCGCGGTGCCCTGCGATGCCCGCGAGCATCACATCGCTGGTTAACGAGCATCACATCTCTGGTTAAAGTGTACCTGAGGGCTTGAGGCGTTCTGTTGGATACCGGCGGATGCCGGCGAAGAGCGGATTGGATAGGGTCACACTCGAAAAAACCCCCGTTAGCTGCCATTACCGATTTCTCTGATCATTGCGCTCAATTCCGGCCCAACGCTCCGCTTGAGCCGCGAGCAAAAGCGTCGCGCGACTCGAAACATTTGTTAGATTTCATCGGTTCGCGAGCGCCAATACTCGGGCGCTTGATGAAGGTGCGCGATCGCAATGATGAGGATCTCATTCTCCGAGGCGGCATAGATGAGTCCGTAAGGGAATCGATTCATCTGACATCGCCGAATCGACGCGGACAGAGGATGCCAAGCTTCTGGAAATTGCTTGATGCGCTGGATTGTCTCCCAGACCTCATCCCGAAACTCTTCTCCGAACCTCACGCGCTGCGCGTTGTAGTAACGAACCGCCGCTTTCAGTTCGCGGTGCGCGGGCGGCAGGAAACGTGTCTTCAAACCCGCTTGCCTAGCTCGGCAAAGATCTGCTCGGCATCCACTGCGGAAATTTCTCCGGAATGGTATGCCGCGAGTCGATCCTCAGCTTCCTTGAGCCACTGAGCGTCGAGCGACGGGTCAGGCTTGTCCAAGCTGAGTATCAAGTTCTCAACCAAGGCGGCACGATCATTTGCCGGCAGCTTTAGTGCTTGATCTAAAAGGGATTTAGCTGAAGCGGCCATCTGAGGATCTCCATGCTGATGGGCAGAATGTATCAGCGACTCGTCATGAAATCTAACGTCAGCGCTCAGCGGCGCGAGTCTTCGAGCGTCCGCTGGAGCGCTTTGTTAGATCTCCCTGATACTGATCGGCGTATGCATCCAGCAGGCGACGAATCATTCTTTGATAAGACGTGTGGTTACGCTCGGCCGCTTCTTTGAAGACATCAACACGATCAGCATTCCCGCCCGCCAGTCGCCTTCGACCAGCGCGTTCGCTGGCAGCTTTTCGAGTTTTCTTAGGCGCGCCATGGGTAGCCCTCAGGC
>JBEBRC010000010.1:0-33794 GCA_040395055.1 Steroidobacter denitrificans | reverse complement strand
GGTGACGCTTGCCGGTCGAGCCGCACCGCGCACAGTTTCTGGCCCCAGACGCAACCGGTATCGATGCTCAGGACACCGTCGCCTTGGTGGTAGCCCAGCGTGGACCAGTGGCCACAGACGATGCGCAAATCCCGCGATCGGCGTCCCGGCACCCTGAACCAGGGTATTGCGTGAGCGGGCGCATCCTCGATCCCGCCCTTGAGCGCCAGTTCCAGATGCCCATCGGCACGGCAGTAGCGCAGTCGCGTCAGGCAATTGGTAATGAAGCGCAGCCGGTCCATTCCAAGCAAGTCGTCCGACCAGATGCCGGGTTGGTTGCCGTACATTTCCCGCAGCAGCGCCAGCCCATGGTCGGGGTCGCGCAAGGCGGTCTCGAGTTCGCGCGCGCAGGAAAGCGCCTGGGCGAGATCCCATTGCGGCGGGAGTCCCGCATGCAGCATGGTGTAGTTCAGTGCGCTATCGTGATGCAGCAGGGGCCGATGGCGCAGCCAGGACAGCAGCTGGTCGCGATCTGGCGCCGTGAGAATGGGCTGCAGCGTGTCCCTCGCCTTGGTGCGCTTGCCGGCCAGCGCGACGGCGAGCAAATGCAGATCGTGGTTGCCCAAAACGGCAACGGCGGCGTCGCCCAGGGATTTGACTTTGCGCAGCACATCCAGCGACCGCGGGCCTCGATTGACGAGGTCGCCGACCAGCCACAACTGGTCGTGCGACGGGTCGAATCGCAGCCGTTCGAGCAGTAACTCGAATTCATCGCCGCAACCTTGGATGTCGCCGATGGCATAAGTCGCCATGCGGTTTGCCTCCCGCTCTAGTGCAGCAGGCCGGGCATTGCCAGCGTAAAGGGCGCCACCGGCGCGTCGAAGTGCGCGCCGTCGTCGGCGAGCATCTGGTAGCTGCCCTGCATCGCCCCGACCGGCGTTGCGAGGACCGCGCCGCTGGAATACCGGAATCCCTGGCCGGGCTGCAAGTGCGGCTGCTCGCCGAGCACCCCTTCGCCGCGCACTTCCCTCACCTTGCCGTTGGCGTCGGTGATAAGCCAATGCCGCGTCATCAGGCGAGCGGGTACCTGCCCTACGTTGCGTATGGTGATGGTGTAGGAAAACGCGTAATGGTCTTCCTCGGGCTTGGACTGTTCATCGACGTAGCTGGCGCTGACGTCGACGCGGATCCTGTAGGCGGGCGACGGATCCGCGCTCTGGTCCACCGTCTGCGGCACGGATGGCTGGCTGGCCTTGCTCTTGCCGCGGATTTTCGAGCGCATAGTATCTTTCATGGTCATCGCATCCGGCGAGCTGCCCCAGGTTCTGGCAGCCAGCCTTGCATCTCCTGGTCATTTGATAGGGCATGCCGCAAGCCGTTGGCCCGGCGCATTCGCCTCAGCCCGTATCGAGGCGCGCGATGTCAGTGCAGGCGCACGGCGAGCAGGTCGCAAGGTGCGGCGTGGAGGATCGTGTCCTCGGTGAAGTTGAGCAGGATGGCCAGGCCATGCCGCTGGCGGCTTCCCAGGACGATGAGATCGGTGCCGAGCCGCTGCGCTGTGCGCACGATTTCAGTCTTGATGATACCGGTTTCTATCAGTTGCTGGGAGTCGCTCAAGGCCAGACGGTTCGACAGTTCGCCCAGGCGCTGGCGCGCGCGCTCGACGAGTTCGCCTTCGATCTGCACGGTCGGCAGCAGCGCTTCGCCCATGGGCTCGACGGGCACGTATTCCACGACGTGCAACAGGGTGATTTCGGCCTGGTAGCAGGCCGCGACGGCCTTGGCGCGCTCGCCGACGATTTGGCTGTCATCGGAGAGATCGACGGCCAACAGGATCTTCTTATAGATAGAATTCATGCGTTTCCCACCTCCCCCTATCGATGTCCGCGGTCGACTGCCTGGGCAGTCTTGCTCGACCCCTGGCCGTCGGGCACCCCAACTGTAGCACTCGGACGGGAAAACCCGAACGAGGGACCCTATCGGTCGATGCCTGATAGCCGCAAGGGATGGTCTGTGGCGGGTGGATTGCGGCCATCGCCGCCGGGGCAGTGGTGGTTTGCATCCGCCGGTTCCGCCGCGACGGCTTTTTGCGCCAGTTGTGCCGCCAGTGCGGCGAACCCCGCGATGGATACGACCTCGGCGCGCAGCGCAGGATCGACGCCGGCGGCCAGGATCTGCGCTTGGGTGAGCAGGGACTTGAGCGAGTTTCGCAGGGTCTTGCGCCGCTGCGAGAAGGCCGCGGCGACGATCGCGGCGTATTGTCGCGGATGCTCGGGGTGTGACGCCGCGGCTCGCGGCGCCAGCCGCACGAAGGTCGACTGTACGCGCGGTGGGGGGCGAAACGCGCCCGGACCAATGTCGAACAATGGTTCGACGCTCAGCCATGGCGCGAGCATGGCGCTCAGGCGGCCATAATGCGGCGAGCCCGGCGCGGCCGCCATGCGATCGACGACCTCCTTCTGCAGCATGAAGTGCATGTCGAGCACCTGCTCGCGCTGCGCGATGAGCCGGAACAGCAGCGGTGTCGAGATGTTGTAGGGCAGATTGCCGACTACGCGCAGCGTGGATGCAGCTTGCGTCTGGCCAGGACGAAGCTGTGCAAGGTCGAACTCGAGTACGTCGCCTTCGTGGATGTGCAGTGCTGTGTTGCCGTTCGTCAATTGGCGCAGGTGCCGAATCGCATCACGATCGATCTCGACCGCGTGCAATTCCCGCAGGCGATTGAGCAGCGGCACGGTGATCGCGCCGAGCCCGGGGCCGATCTCGACCATGAAATCGTCCGGCCTGGGGTCGATCGCGCTCAGGATACGGCCAATGATTGCGTGATCGTGCAGGAAATGCTGGCCGAAACGTTTTCTGGCGCGGTGCATGGGCTTCGTTTTATGCGCTTCCTCGATGTCGAAGCGATCGCTCAAGGGGTGCGGCCCGGCGGCGCCAGCGAAGTCTGGTGCTGCGTCAGCTCGATTGCCAGTTCGATCGCTGCGACCAGGCTGCCGGTGTGCGCCTGGCCCGTGCCCGCAAGCGCCAGCGCGGTGCCGTGATCCACTGAGGTACGCACGATCGGCAGGCCGAGCGTCACGTTCACGGCCTGGTCGAAGCCCGCGTATTTGATGACCGGCAGGCCCTGGTCATGGTACATGGCGAGCACGGCATCGGCGTGCGCCAGCATCTGCGGTGTAAAGGCCGTATCGGCGGGGGCGGGGCCCGTCAAGCGCATGCCGGCGTGGCGCAGGCGCTGCACGACGGGCGCGATGATGTCGATTTCCTCCCGTCCCAGGTGACCGGACTCGCCAGCGTGCGGGTTCAGGCCGCAGACCAGGATGCGAGGCTGCGCCAGGCCGAAACGCGTGCGCAGGTCGTGTTCCAGTATGCGCAGTACGCGCTCCAGCAGTTCGCCGCTGAGCGCGCCGCTTACTTCGGCCAGGGGCAGGTGTGTCGTCGCCAGCGCGACGCGCAGGTCGCGCGTCGCGAGCATCATGACGGGGTGCGCGCCACCGCTGCGCTCGGCCAGGTACTCGGTGTGGCCCGAGAATTTCATGCCGGCGTCATTGATGACGCTTTTCTGGACCGGTGCGGTGACCATGGCGTCGAATTCTCCCTCGATACAGCCGTCGATGGCCGCATCGAGCAGGTCCACCACGTATCGGGCATTGCCGGTATCGAGCATCCCGGCTCGTGCGGGAGACGCCAGCGGCCTATGCAGCACCCGCAGCGAATGCGCGGCATGCCGTTCCCGCGCCGCGCCGCGCTGGTAGCTCGACAGCCGGCAGGGCACCCGCAGCTGTCGCGCGCGCTGTTCGAGCAAGCTCCGGTCGGCGGCAACGACCAGATCGCAGGGCCACGAGCGTGCGGCCACCGCGATGCACAGGTCCGGTCCGATTCCGGCAGGCTCGCCAGAAGTGAGAATGAGCCGTGGCAGCGGCATTACATCCTGTATTCCACGAACGCTTCATCGCGCAGGCGGCGCAGCCACAGCTCGGTCTCTTCCTCGGCTTTCGACTCGCGCAGTTCGGCGAAGGCCCGATTGCGGCGCACGTCGTCCGTTGCATCGTGCATGCGCCGCCCCAGCAACTGTACGATGTGCCAGCCGAACTGGGTTCTGAAGGGCTGGGTGATCTCGTTCTCGGAAAGCGTTTCCAGTTGCTGTTCGAATTCCGGCACGAACGTGCCGGGTCCGCTCCAGCCCAGGTCGCCGCCGTCCGCGGCGGAACCCGGATCCTGCGAGGTGACGGCCGCGATGGCGGCGAAGTCCTCGCCGCCGGCCAGGATGCGCTGGCGGATCTCGGCGAGCTTCTGCTGCACGGTCTGGTCGTCCTCGAGCTCGTTGGGGCGCAGCAGGATGTGGCGCGCATGCACTTGCGCCACCACGGACTGCTGCACGCCGCCGCGTATCTCATTGAGCCGGAAGATGTGGAAACCGCTAGGAGTACGGATCGGCTCGGAGACCTGGCCGGGCTTCATGCCGGCGACCTGCTCGGAAACGATGGATGGCAGCTGCGAGCCGCGTCGCCAGCCGAGCGAGCCACCCTCGATGTTGGTGCTGCTCTCGGAGTAGGCGACCGCCAGCTGCGCGAAATCCTCGCCGCCGGTGGCACGGTCATAGACCTCTCGTGCTCGCTGCTCGCGCGCCTCGATCTGTTCGGGCGAGGCCGTGACGGGTACGGAAACCAGGATGTGCGAAACGTTGTACTCCGCATTGCGGTCCGGCGCGCTCTGCTGCCGGGCCATGAATTGATCGAGTTCGCGCGGCGACACGTTGATGCGTGCGATGACGTCGCGCTGGCGCAGCAGCTGCAGCGTCATCTGGCGGCGAATCTCGTCGCGAAAGTCGCGATAGTCGATGCCTTGCTGCGCCAGCGCCTGCGGCAGTTCGGCGAAGCCGATGCTGTTGCGACTGGCGACCTCGTCCAGTGCACTGTTCAGCATCTCATCCGAGACCTGGATGCCCAGGCGATCGGCGCGCTGCATCTGGATCTCCTCCACCACCAGGCGTTCGAGGAGCTGCCGGCGCAGTACATTGCGCGGCGGCAGGTCGGTGCTCTGTTGCTGCAGGCGCTCGATGACTTCCTCGGTCTGCTTGTCGAGCTGGCTGGTGAGCACTACCCCATCGTTGACCACGGCCGCGATCCGGTCCAGCAGTATGCCGTTGCTGGATAATTCTCGCGTCTGGGCCTGCGACAGCATCGGGCAAGCGAGTAGCGACGCAGCCAGCACCGCATGCGCGAGAGTCCTCGCCGCCCTGGCGGCCAGCGGGATCGAGACGGCGGGTGTGAAATCGGCGCTGGGGCCGCGTGGAAGGAGTTTCATAGACGTGTCAGAGAACCTCTGAGTGGGCTGCCTGGAATGAACCAGGCAGCGTCGCGATCGCATGTTCGGCCGGGCTGATGTTGCGGGTATTGCCATGGGCGGTCAGGGCAGCCGATCCGTCCGGCTGCAGTCCCGCGACCCCAGGATCAACGCTCCTGCGGATCGAAGGAGTATCCCCGAATCGAACGTTCCAGGAAAGCGTCCGCGCCCACTCCGACATTCGACAAACCATTAAGTTCAAGCTGCAGCAGGATGCTGGTGTCCCGATTGCCCGTACGGTCGCTTACATAGCGGCGGGCGACCACGCGCAGGCGCCAGCAGCAGGAGCGGTATTCCACCCCGGCGAACTGGTCCAGGGTGGTTTCGTCCTCCAGCGAGTACACCATGCGCGCGTAGGCTGTCCAGTCCTTGCCGACCGGCCAGGCGAGCGAGCCGTCCACCTGCTCGATGTTGCCCCGCCGAAAGCGATAGCCGACGTTCGCGACCCGATCGCCGGCGGGCTTGTATTGCAGCCGCAGGTCGCCTTTCTCGGAGCGTGTATCGCCCGGATCCCACTGCACACCCGCGCCGATGCTCCAGTTCTGGTAGGCGGTCAGATCCAGCTCGGCGATGATGTCGGACGCCTCCGGGTCGTCGAGCATCTCGCCGGGCAGCGCCACTCGCGGGCGATCGAAGTAATACGCCTGGCCGATGGTCGCGGACAGGAATTGCTGGCCGGTGGCCGCATCGAGCAGCCTGGAAGTGAAGCCGATGCTGAGTTGGTTGGCATCGCTGAGGCGATCCGCTCCGACATAGCGATTGGTCCGAAACAGCTGCACCAGGTTGAGATCTGCGGTATCGGTATCGAATACCGGCAACTGCTCCTGGTTGCGATAAGGTACATACAGGTACATGAAGCGCGGCTCGAGCGTCAGCAGCCGTTGTTGCCGCGAACCCGAGAGACGCTCGAACGCCATGCCGCCATCGAGGCTCAGCACCGGCGCGGAGCGCTGCTGCGAATCATCGCGGCCCGCGGCGACGTCATCGAGGCGATAGGCGGTATAACGCCAGCTGGCGGCGGGTTCCAGGTAGACCCCGGCGCCTCGCAACGGCATTCGCACCCCCGGCGCCACGTCCATGCGCCAACCGGTGTCGACGCCGGCCGCGCCATGCCCGAAGTTTGCCAGTTCCAGGTCGAAGTCCCAGGTCAGGCCGAAAGCCTGATCGGGATACACGCCGCGCAAGGCGAGCTGCGGCAGCAGCGTATGCGGCCGGTCGGCCGGTGCAATGCCGATATCGTCGATGGTCTGGAAATTCTGCGCGCTCAGGGCGCCGAACCAGTGATTGCTCAACCAGGTCAAGCTGGCCGATCGACTCAGGTAGCTGATGCTGGTGCCTTCCGGCCCCAGGCCAAAATCCTCGAACCATTGGCTGTCACTCGCATTCGTGGCATCGATGTCCAGACGCAGGTGTTCGTTGAAGTCGGAGCGGTCCACGAAGCGCAGCAGGCTGCGTTGCTCCCCGGCCTGTTGATCGTCGGGCAGGAAATCGGCTTGCAGCGAGCCGCGGCCAAGGCTCGTCAGGTAGCGCAGCTCGCTGTCCAGCCTGGCGCCGCGTTTGGAATACCAGGTGGGGGTGAAGGTGGCGTCGTAGTTCGATGCGATGTTCCAGTACCACGGCACGGACAGCGAGTAGCCGCTGCGCGATGAGGTGCCGAAGGACGGAAAGAGAAAGCCGGATTTTCGTTCGTTGCCGACCGGGAAGGAGATGAAAGGCGTATATAGAATCGGTACACCCTTGAAATCCAGGCGCACGCCGCGTCCGATGCCGATACCAGCCTGTTGGCTGATGTCGATGCCGGAGGCGCGCAGGATCCAGTCCTCATTGCCGATGGGGCAGGTTGTGTAACGCACTTCATCGAGCTGCAGCTCGCCAGCGGCGCTGGCACGGATTTTCCCGGCCGAGCCGCGTGCGCTGCGCTCCGGCAGTTCGAATTGCGCATCGTCGAATACTGCCGCACCGTCGGCATCGACCCGCGCGCCGGCGCCCCTCACGGTGAGATCCGGATCGGAATACTCCACGCCGTTGTCGACGCGGAAGCTTTGGCTGCGATCGTCGTAGACGGCATCCCGGGTCTTGAGGCGCCGCGCCCCTTGGGTGATGACCACATCGCCCCGGAGCAGCATCTCGCCGTCGCGCGTCGCTTCCAGGCTATCGGCCTCGAAATCGATCACCGGGTCCGGCGGCGATTCGGGCTGGTTCGCGACTGGCGCGCGCACCGAGCGCTGCGTCGGTGCCAGACTACTGCTGGCGGGCGGGCAGTCCGCAGCGGCGATCTGAACGCCGGCCAGCGTCGTCACCATGGCCGCCACCACACGCCGAAGCTGCGGCCAAGGCGCATTCCATGGCGTCGACGCAGCCGGGCGTGATGCCCGTGACTCGTGTTTGGTTACTGTGGTGGGGGCCGGTACGGTCATCGGCTGCGATTATAATGAGCCTCGCCTGTCATGACCGCCTGTTTTCCTCAACGTTGGCGCAAAAACCGGAGTTCTCACTTGTCATCTTCACCATCGGTCGCAGCGTCCATGCCGGATCCACGGTTCCGGCAACTCGAACATTGGTTGTCGGAGGTGTTCGGCGCGCGCGACTTCCAGCTTGCACCGGCATCCGCGGATGCGAGCTTTCGGCGCTATTTTCGTGTGACGCGCGCTGGCGAGAGCTGGATCGCCATGGATGCGCCGCCACAGAAGGAGGACATGAGACCCTATATCCGCGTCTCGGCGATGCTGTTGGATGCCGGTGTGAATGCGCCGCGTATCCTGCAGCAGGATCTGCAGCAAGGCTTCCTGCTGAATACCGACCTGGGGTCGCGGACTTATCTGATGGAGTTGGAGGCGGGCGTCGATGCCGACCTGCTTTATGGCGACGCCATCGCGGCGCTGATCCGTATTCAGACACGCGCAGCCGCGCATGCCAGGCATCTGCCTGTCTACGATGAAACCCTGCTGCGGCGGGAGATGGCGTTGTTTCCCGAGTGGTTCTGCGGCCGGCACCTGGGCCTGCCGTTGCAGCAGCAGGATATCGGCGCGCTCAGCCAGGTGTTCGACACGCTCAGCGCGGCCGCACTCGAGCAACCGCAAGTGTTCGTGCATCGTGATTATCACTCGCGCAATCTGATGGCCGCCGCCGACGTGATGCCGGGCGTCGATCCTGGCATCAACCCTGGAATCCTGGACTTTCAGGACGCGGTATGCGGCCCGTTGACCTATGACCTGGTTTCCCTGCTGCGCGACTGCTACATCGAATGGCCGCAGCAGCGAATCGATGACTGGCTGGCGCGCTTTGCCGGCACTGCGCGCCATGGCTTGGCGCCGTGGCCGGCCAGCGAAGCGGTGTATCGGCGCTGGTTCGATCTGATGGGCGTGCAGCGGCATCTCAAGGCGATCGGGATCTTTGCGCGCTTGTGGCACCGGGACGGCAAGCGCGGCTATCTGAAGGATATTCCACGCACGCTGGGCTACGTGCGTTCGGTCAGCGGCAGGTATCGCGAACTGCGCTTTCTGGAGACGTTCATCGATGCGCGTGTATTGCCGGCGCTGGCGGCGATCGAGTCCGTCGACGAGCAGGCGCCGTCGCCGGCGAGCTGATGCCGAGGTCATATATGTCCACGAACTTCTCAGGCGGGGCGCTTTAAGAATGCGAGCGATGATTCTTGCCGCCGGCCGCGGGGAGCGCATGCGGCCGTTGACCGATACGCGCCCAAAGCCGCTGCTGGCGGTGGCGGGCAAGCCGCTGATCCAATACCACCTCGAGAATCTTGCCGCCGTGGGCATCAGCGAGATCGTCATCAATCTTGCCTGGAAGGGATCGATGATCCGTCGCGAGTTGGGCGATGGCGCACGATTTGGCGTACGCATCCAATACAGCGAGGAAGAGCAGGGCGCGCTGGAGACCGGTGGCGGGGTGTACAAGGCTTTGCCGTTGCTGGGTCGCGACCCTTTCCTGCTGCTCAGTGGCGACATCTGGACCAGGTATCCCCTGGAACATTGCCTGGCTCGTCCGGCGCCGGCAGACATGGCGCATTGGGTGCTCGTGCCCAATCCCGATTTTCATCGGCGAGGCGATTTCTGCCTGGATCGGGAGCGGGTGAGCGATGACGGCGGTCCGCGCCATACCTATTCGAACATCGGCGTGTTTCGCCCCGAGTTCTTCGCCGGCTGCCGCGGCGGGCGCTTTGCGCTGGCGCCGCTGATGTTCGACTGGGCGCGTCAAGGACGCATCAGTGGCGAGCTGTATCGCGGGGCCTGGCGAAACATCGGAACACCCGCTCAATTGTCACAACTCGATCAGGAGCTTGCGCGCTGATTCGAACGTCGCGGCTCAGCTATATGTCAGGCCTCATCGAGGCGCCGGGCGCGGCACATGACATATCGTGTTCGTGCCGCCGCCGCTGTGTCGGCAATCGCCAGCGGAATGACTCAAGGCCAGCGCTGGTTTTTCCATGGATGCTTTCCCAATTCCGACCGGGCAAAGCCATGAAAGCGATGTCCGCTTTGCGCATTCATGATCCTGCCGGTGGCTGCCGCCGATCGGATCGCTGGCCGCGTCGCCCTGAATCCCGGGACCGCTGTGAGCGCCGTCTGGCGCTGTTGATGCGGCAGCGCAACAAAGCGGTGGAAACACTGCGGTACCGGCGCCTGCGACCGGCCGTGGACCTGTAAACCAGCGCAACCAATGCCCATGCCCACGGTCTCATGACAATGACCCGAGGCTACATTCTTCATTGCAGCCGTCGACGATGCTCACTTAGTATCTGTACTGACATCTTTTTGGGGGCAGATCTTGGGGGCAGGCAGAATGATCGCTCGACGGGCGCCAAGGCGTGCTTATCCGGCTGACTGGCTGGAGGCGCCGCAAGCCGGTGATGGCTCGAGCGTGGGCGATGCACAACGATTGTCGAGCACTCCGTGTCGCAGTAGGCGGCTCCGCGATCCTGCTGTGCGCCATCACGGCAATTGACAGTTCGTCGGTCTGCATGGATATTCAGGGTCGCACGCACTGCGCGGCTGACGCGCTTGTTGTACGCACGCACCGATTTTCGTCGCGGCTTGCAACGCACCGCTTCAGGATGCAGGACGGATTTAGTATGCAATTTCGATCGATGCCGCATGCGGATGACGCAGTCTGTCGCTCGAAAGAAGAGACTAGTTTCTGCGTCGCGGTGCTTGCCTTCCGGTTCGAAACTTTATACCTTGCGCGGCGTTTCTACGGTCCGCGTGACTGTAACGTCAATCCGGATAAGCCGGACTACCCTTTCCCGGCGTTACGCGCTGGGGCCGGGGGAGGCAGGGGTTGTATGCCGCGCTGCGCGCATACGTTATCGAACGACCACACTATGGTTGCGCATTAGTTCTGCGGGGATGACTGTTACCTCGCACTCACATATTTGAGCAGCACAGCATGGCATACGCACCATCGGCAGACAGTTCCTTCTTCACGAGGCGCGGTCTGGTTTTTCTCGTCATCGTGGGGTTGCACGTCGGCTTGTTCTGGGGGCTGAACTCAGGCCTGTCCAGAAGCATCGTCAACGTGGTCCTGGGACCGATCGAAACGCGCATCATCGAGGCGCCGCCCGAGACCGACGACACGCCGCCGCCGCCGCCGCCGCCGGAAATCGAGACTCCGCCGCCGTTCGTGCCGCCGCCGGACATCGCGTTCGACATCCCAGCGGATGCTCCGCCGGCGACCGCGATCACCCAGACGACGACACAACGCCCCGTGGCGCAGCCGCCACCGGCTCCGCCCAAACCTGTTCAGCGTACGGCCCCGCGTTCCGACACGCGCCGTCCACTGACGCAACCAGAATACCCGCCAGCATCGCGCCGTGCCGGCGAAACGGGTACGGTCATCCTCGAGGTCTATGTGCTCGAGAATGGCCGTGTCGGCGAGGCGCGTGTGAAACAGTCCAGCGGCTTTCCGCGTCTGGACGAAGCAGCGGTAAGGGAAGTAAAGCGCTCTTGGCGTTTGGTGCCCGGCACCGAAAACGGCAAGCCGGTGCCGATGTGGGGGCAGTTCGCCGTCACATTTAGACTCACGGATTGATCTTAGACTCGAACTTCATCCACCTGACCCCAAGTCATTAGTTTAAATAGTAGAGGACATCGTTCCATGGCTCCGAATACCGAAAACGTTGAAAACCCGTTTGGTCTTGCGCAGCTCTGGGCGCAGGGCGACGCGGTCGCCAAGGGCACCCTGATTCTCCTGGTCATCATGTCGCTTGCCTCCTGGTACGTCATTTTGGTGAAAGTGTGGGATCAGCGCCGTCTGCGCAATGCATATAAGGATATGGACAAGAAGTTCTGGACCGCGGGCAGCCTGCGCGACGGTATCGCCAAGCTGAGCGGCCGCGACAACGCGTTCCGCATGGTTGCCGAAGACGGCATCAAGGCGGCGCAGCACCATGAAGGCCGTCTGACGGACCAGATCCCACTGCACGAGTGGATCACCGTGTCGCTGCACCGTTCCGTCGAGAGCATCAACAACCGTCTGCAAACCGGCATGGGTCTGCTGGCGACCGTGGGTTCCACGGCGCCGTTCGTCGGTCTGTTCGGCACGGTGTGGGGTATCTACAACGCGCTGATCGCGATCAGCTTGGCCGGCCAGGCCAGCCTCGACAAGATCTCGGGCCCGATCGGCGAGGCGCTGATCATGACTGCGATCGGTCTGTTCGTCGCGGTGCCGGCGGTCATGGGCTACAACT
The DNA here is from genome assembly GCA_040395055.1 of Steroidobacter denitrificans. GTDB lineage: Bacteria > Pseudomonadota > Gammaproteobacteria > Steroidobacterales > Steroidobacteraceae > Steroidobacter > Steroidobacter denitrificans_A. Next base: position 21,769 of record JBEBRC010000010.1, on the reverse strand, counting down.
GGCTCATGGGCCGCAACAAGGATATCCAGGGCAAGCTGCGTTACTTCTCGGCCGACCTGCATTCCTTCCTGGTCAGCGGCGCGCGCGTCGACCCGTCGAATCCGACGGCGGCAGCGACTGCAGCAGCTCGTCCGGCGGCAGCTTCGGGCGCGGCCCGCAAGTAACCCATCCTGCAGGTTCGCCGGAGTACAAGTGCAATGAGTTCAAGTTCATTTTTGAGCATGAATGCGCCGCTGGAAGATGGCAGCGATGGACGGGCCATGTCCGACATCAACACGACGCCCCTGGTGGACGTCATGTTGGTGTTGCTGATCGTGTTCATGATCACCGTTCCGGCGATCACGCAGACGATACCGGTCAATTTGCCGAAGGTGGAGAACATCCCCACTGAGACGAGGCCGGAGAACATCACCATTGCGGTGAACACGGAAGGGCAGGTGTACTGGAACGGAGCGCTCGTGAACCACGAGCAGCTCCTGGCCCAGATGGATGCCATCGCGCGGATGCAGCCGCAGCCCGAGGTGCATGTCCGTGCCGACCAGGCGACGCGCTACGAATTCGTCGGTCGCGTGATCGTCGATGCGCAGCGCAAGGGCATCATGAAGGTCGGATTCATCACCGAGCCCGAGCCGCGCGGCGCGAGCCGTTAACATCTCCGAGGTATTAGTCCTATGAGTATGAGTGTAGGTGGGGGCAACGAAGACGAACCCATGCTGGATATCAACACGACGCCGTTGATCGACGTCATGTTGGTGCTGTTGATCATGTTCATCGTCACCTTGCCGATCATGACGCACGCGGTGAAGCTGGACATGCCCCGGGCCACTAGCGCACCCCCACCGGAAACGGAGCGGATCGAACCGATCCGGGTCGACATCGACTGGGACGGCGCGATCATCTGGGACGGCTCGCAGGTGCCGAATCTGGGTGTACTCGAAGGCTATTTCCGCAATGCAGCAGCTGAAGTGCCGCAGCGCGAGCTGCACGTGCGGCCGGATCGCCGGGCGAATTACGATACGGTCGCCAAGGTTCTGGCCCTGGCGCAGCGCAATGGCATGCAGCGCATCGGGTTTGTCGGCAACGAACAGTTCATGGAGTAGTCGTTCAGCTTCTCCTCAGACAAGCGTTCGTATAGTTGATTTCGTACAGAGCAGTAGACAACTCAGGCCCCGCATTGCGCCGCTGTGGCGGCGCAATGCCTGAGCTAAGCCGCCGGTGCTGAACATTTCGTTCTGGTCGGCAGTTTCTAGATACCGCCAGTTGTGGCGCAGTAGAGATCGGGAAGCACTATGACTCGAGTAAGAAGTATCGCCGTCGCGCTCAGCCTGGCCCTGGGCACCGTGCCAGTCGCCGCCGTGCTGACGCCATCGGCCCTGCATGCCGCGGAAAGCGAGAACAAGATCACGACCAAGGAGGTCGCGATACCTCTGAAGAAGGCGCAGGACGCGATGAGCAAGCAGCAGTGGGATACTGCCGTTGCCGAAATCGAGAAAGCCCGGGCGGTGAGCAACAAGACGCCGTTCGAGAGCTATCAGATCGACGAATTCCTCGGCTACGTGCTCATTCAGCAAAAGAAGTTCGGCCAGGCCGCGCCGGTGTTCGCGCGCATGCTGGATTCCGGCTTCGTGCCGGCGAACCAGGTCGACGAGCGCACCAAGACCGTCGCCCAGCTGTACTTCCAGGTGAAGGACTATCCCAAGGCGTCGGAGTGGTCCAAGCGCTGGCTGGCGAAGAATCCGAACGATCAGGACATGGGAATCCTGCTCGCTCAGTCCTATTACCTGCTTAAGGACTACAAGAACGCTTCGACGACCATGTCGGGCGTCGTCAGCCGCGCCGAGCGCGCCGGGCGCAGTCCGCAGGAAAACTGGCTGCAGATCGTCATGAGCTCGGAATTCAACATGGAGAACCAGGCAGGCGTCGGTGACGCGCTCAAGAAGCTGGTTCGCTACTATCCGAAGGACGAGTATTGGGCCAACCTGTTGGACATCTATCGTCGCAAGGCCGAAGGCGACCAGATGACATTGGGCTACTACCGGCTCATGAACGACGTCGGTGCGCTCAAGGACAAGGGCGATTATGTCGAAATGGCACAGCTTGCCCTCGACGCAGGCGTTCCTGGCGAAGCGCAGCACGTGGTGGAGAAGGGTGTCGAGGCGGGAATCCTGAAGAGCGCCGACAAGACCGAACAGGGTCGCTACGATCGCTTGCTCACCAGCGCCAAGAAGCTGGCGACGGAAGACCAGGCGTCGCTGGCCCAGCTGTCGCAGGAAGCCCAGAAGGCGTCCCGCGGACAGCCCGATGTCGCGCTGGGCCAGGCTTACCTGAGCTACGGCAAGTATGCGGAAGCGATCGAGGCATTGAAGCGTGGCATCGGCAAGGGCAGTCTGCTGGATGCGGATGAGGCGCAGATCAGCCTCGGCATCGCCTACATGAAGAACGGCCAGAAGGATCTCGCCCGCGAGGCCTTCGGCGCCGTGAAGGACGCCTCCAAGTGGGAGCAGCTGGCGGAGCTTTGGGCGCTGCGCACCTACGCCACCGCCTGAACGCTTCGGGGCTTGAGGCTCCTCGCCGGCGCCGGATCGACATACTCGATTATCGGAAGCCGAGCGGGGAACCCGCCAAAGGTATCCGGCGATACCAGCCTTTTAGGATGTAAAAATGCCCGGCTTCGCGCCGGGCTTTTTATTTGTTATTTGGGCCTCGACCTGCGACCCGGTAGAATGCCCGCGTCGCAGCGTCCGCCGCGGGACGCGCGGACCTCCCCATCGATTCCATGGCAACGCCGAACCAATGACCGTGAGCGAATTCAAAGGTATTCCGATCGTACGAGCTTCGAGTCCGCCGCTGCGCAGTGGCGACAAGTATCGTACGCAGCAGGGCTTTTCCGCGATCAAGGATGGAATCAAGGCGGCGGCACATGCGAGTCCCATTGCCATCGCTCGCAAGCCCCAGTGGCTGCGTGCCCAAATGCCGGCTGGCGAGGCATTCCAGGGCGTTCGCGACATGGTCAAGGAGCACCGGCTGGCGACCGTGTGCGAGGAAGCCAAGTGTCCGAATATCGGTGAGTGCTGGAATGCCGGCACCGCCACCTTGATGCTGATGGGGGCGGTGTGTACGCGCGCCTGTCGTTTCTGCGCCGTCGACACCGGGAATCCTCATGGCTGGCTCGACGCGCAGGAGCCGGCGAACAGTGCGCGCACCGTGCAGTTGATGAAGCTTAAGTACGTGGTGCTCACCTCCGTCAATCGTGACGACCTTGCAGACGGTGGTGCGGGGCACTTTGCGGCCTGCGTGCAGCAGATCAAGCAGCTCAATCCAGGCACGGCGGTCGAAGCGCTTACCCCTGACTTCCAGGGTGTCATGTCGGACGTCGAGACCGTCGTCGCCAGCGGCCTGGAGGTCTTTGCGCAGAACGTGGAGACGGTGCGACGCCTGACGCATCCGGTGCGCGATCCGCGGGCGAGCTACGAACAGACGCTGGCGGTACTGGCGCATGCCAAGCGCTTCCGCCCCGAGGTCCTGACCAAGACTAGCCTGATGCTGGGATTGGGCGAGACGGACGAAGAGATCGACCAAGCGATGGACGATATGCGCGCCGCGGGCGTCGATATCCTGACCTTGGGACAGTATCTGCGGCCCACTGCGAATCATCTGGCGATCGAGCGCTGGGTGACGCCGGCGCAGTTCGAGCTGTATCGCGAGCGTGCGCTGGCAAAAGGCTTCCTGGAATGCGTATCCGGCCCCCTGGTGCGCTCGAGCTACCGTGCCGAGCGTGCCTTGGAGCGCAATAACGCCGGCTTGGGCCGTCCGTCCGCCTGAAGGCGAACGCATAATGGCGGCACAGTCGCCCTTGTTGCGTTGGCTGGGGCAGGTCGAATACGAACCGACCTGGCGGCGCATGCAGGCCTTTACCGACCAGCGCGACCCGCACGCCCGGGACGAGATCTGGTTCCTGGAGCATCCACCGGTCTTCACGCTGGGCATGAACGCGGCGCGGGAACACGTGCTGGCGCCGGGCGACATACCGCTGCTCCAGATCGATCGCGGCGGGCAGGTGACCTACCACGGGCCCGGCCAGCTGGTCGTTTATCCCTTGCTGAATGTGCGCCGCCTGGGCATCGGCGTGCGCGACCTGGTGGTGGCGCTGGAGAATGCCGTCATCGCGACGCTTGCCACCTGGGACATCGAGGCCATCGGGCGGCGTGACGCGCCGGGCATCTATGTCGCGGGGCGCAAGATCGCCAGCATCGGCCTGCGTATACGGCGCGGCTGCAGCTATCACGGGCTGGCATTCAACATAGCGATGGACCTGGGACCCTTCCGGGGTATCAATCCTTGCGGCTATCGCGGCCTGGAAGTGATCGACCTGCGCTCCTTGGGTGTGTGCTCGCCATTGCGCGACGTTGCCGAGCGGCTGGCGCCGCAGCTGTTGCAGGCACTTGGCATGTCACAGGGCATATCCCAGGGCATGTCCCGGGCCGTGCCCCAGGAACTGCCCGGGACGAGCTGGGCGCCAGACGAGTTTTCCTCGTGCGACGGCGCCGCGGATGGAGAGCATCCCAGCGGCGTTGCGCCGAGCGCACTTTGAGTTCCAGAAGCGAGAGTCCGGGCATGCGTGCAGTCGTGTTACACAACTATGGTCCGCCCCCGCAGCTGGCGGTGGAGGAGGTGGCGTCGCCATCGCTGCTCCCAGCTCATGTACGCTTGAAGGTCCATGCAGTGGGCATCGGCTTTCCGGATGCGCTGATGGTTGCGGGCAAATACCAGGTCAAACCCGAGGTTCCGTTCACGCCTGGCAGGGAGGTGGCGGGGGTGGTGACGCAAGTGGCGCCGGACGTCGTGGGTGTGCAACCGGGGATGCGGGTGCTGGCCATGGTCGGGCACGGTGGGCTCGGCGAGGAATGCGTGGCGCCGTCGTCGGCCATGGCGTCCTTGCCGCCGGAGATGGGCATGGCCACAGCGGCCGCGTTCCTGGTGAACTACGGCACGACCTACTATGCCTTGGTGCAGCGAGCGAGCCTGCAACCGGGCGAAACCTTGCTGGTGCTGGGTGCGGCGGGGGGCGTCGGCCTGAGCGCCATCGAGATCGGCAAAGCATTGGGAGCGCGCGTTCTGGCGGCTGCGAGTACCGAGCAGAAGCTGGATCTTGCGCGGCAACACGGCGCGGACGCCGTGTTCGACTACACCAAGGATTCGATCAAGGCCAAGGTCATGGAGTTCACGGACGGGCGCGGCATCGATGTCGTCTACGATCCGGTGGGCGGCGACTTCACCGAACAAGCCGTGCGCAGCATGGCCTGGAATGGCCGCTACCTGGTCGTGGGCTTCGCCAGCGGCAAGATCCCCGCCATTCCCCTCAACCTGCCGCTGCTCAAGGGGTGTTCGCTGGTAGGGGTATTCTGGGGAGCGCATGCGATGGCGCACGAGCCGCAGGCCCATGCGGACAACCTGGAGTCGCTGTTTCGCTTGTTCGCCGAGGGCCGGATTCGCCCACCGGTGACCGAGCTACGCGGACTCGAGCGCTTCACCACGGCACTGGAACTCCTGTCCACACGACGCGCGAGCGGTAAAGTCGTGATCCGCGTTGCCGAGGGTGAGGGCTAGCGCTAGCGCGGCGCGGGGTTCAAAGAACGATCAGGATCCGCTCGCACGAAGTCAATTCGCGATACAAGTCGTCGAGCTGCTCGCGGCTCGTTGCGTTGATGGTGCAGGTCAGGCTCAGGTAATTGCCGTCCTTGCTGGGACGCTCCTCGATGCGTGCCGGGTCGATGGGACCCGCATGCTTTTGCACGATGCCGAGGACCAGGCTGCGAAAATCATCGCTGCGCCGGCCCATTACCTTGAGCGGAAAATCACACGGAAACTGGAACAGTGTCTCGGACATTTGGACCGTGCCGGCGATGGGCTAAGTGGCTTGGGCCTGGAGGGTCGCAAAGGCGCGGTGCATCCGCCCCAGCAGGGGGCCTGGCTTGCCGTCGCCCACTGGCCTGCCGTCTATCGTTGTGACCGCGACCACGTTGTAGGTGGAGGAAGACAGCCACACTTCGTCCGCGGTGCGCAATTCATCGAGCGTAATGCGGCGCGCCGCCACTGGCGTGGCGTCACGGGCAAGCTCCAGCACCACCTCGCGGGTTATTCCCGGCAGGATGCGATGGTCGCTCGGCGGAGTGCTGATCTGGCCGCCGGCCACCACGAAGATGTTCATGGATGAGCCCTCGAGCACCTCGTCATCGCGCACCACGATGGCTTCCTGTACGCCTGCCTCCCTGGCGCGCTGCTTCATGAGCACGTTGGCCAGCAGTGCCGTGGTCTTGACGTCGCAGCGGCCCCAGCGGAAATCCTCCACCGTGATCGCAGCCCAACCTCGAGTGCGAAGCTCCTCGCTCTGAAGCGGCAAAGGCGACGCCATCGCGAAGATGCTTGGCGTCGATTGCGCGGGAAAGGGGTGGCTTCTGCCGAACTCCATGCCGCGGGTAACCTGCACGTATAGATAGATGTCCTGCGCCGCCTCGTTGCGGCGAATCAACTCTTCGAGGATCGTCTGCCACTGTTGATGCGTATGGGGGGAGGCGAGACCGATCGCCTGGAGGCTGCGGGCCAGGCGATCGAAGTGCTCGCGAAACCGGAACATGCGTCCGCCGAATGCCGGCACCACTTCGTAAACGCTGTCGGCGAACAGAAATCCACGATCCAGAGGCGAAATGCGCGCTTCATGCAACGGCGTGTAAGCGCCGTTCAAATAGCAGACTGGCAAGGGTTCGGTCACGTCACATACTCCCGCACACTGATGCGATCTTTGCTTGGACTACTACTGCAACCGCAGTTTCACGCCATCGATCATGCGTCCGAAGAAGCCGGCCTCGGCCACATCCGAGACAGGTTGCAGAGGGTAGGAGCCAATCATCTGCTCGCCCAAGGTAATGCGCAACTCACCGACCGGCGTCGCATGCGCCAGGGGCGCGAGCAGCGGCTCGCGGACGTCCGCCGTGGCGCCGATCAGGCCTTCCTGGCCCCGGGGGATGGTCACGTAGACATCCTGCGTGACGCCCACGGCCACCTCGTCCTGCGCCCCTTTCCAGACGCGCAAGTCGATGATCGGGGCATTCGCCGCATAGAGTTTGCGCGTCTGATAGAAACCGAAGCCATAGTTGAGCAGGGCCGCGCTCGCGTCTTCACGGGTACGCACCGTCGGCGCGCCCATGATCACCGATACCAGCCGCATGTCCTCGCGCTTCGCCGAGGTCACCAGGCAATAGCCAGCCGAGGCGGTGTGTCCGGTCTTCAGCCCGTCGACGCTCGGGTCGCGATCCAGCATGCCATTGCGGTTCGGCTGCGAGATCTTGTTCCAGGTGAATTCGCGCTGCGAATACCATTTGTAGTATTCGGGATAGTCGCGAATCAGCGCCGCGGCGAGCAGGCCCATGTCGCGGGCAGTGGTGTAGTGTTCCGGCGAGGGCATCCCCGGGCTGTTCTGGAACCGGGTACCGCTCATGCCGAGTTGCTGGGCGTACTGGTTCATCAGGTCGACGAACACCGGTTCGCTGCCGGCGACATGCTCCGCCAGCGCCACCGTTGCATCGTTGCCGGACTGTACGATCATGCCCTGGATCAGGTTCTCGACACTGACTTGCGAGCCGATCTCGACGAACATCCGCGAACCATCCTGGGCCCGGGCGTGAGCGCTGATGCGCACCGGATCGTCGAGCTTGATACGGCCATCCTTGAGCGCATGGAATACGGCATAGGCGCTCATCAGCTTGGTGAGGCTTGCCGGCTCCAGGCGTTCATCTTCATTCGACGCCGCCAGCACCTGGCCGCTGACGTAATCCATCAGGAAGTAGCCACGCGCCTTGACCTGCGGCGCCGCCGGCAGGGGAGGCGCCTTGATGCCGGAGGCGTCTGTCGTGCCCAGGCTATCCGGCAGCGGGGCTGGAAGGGCCGCGTTCGCGACCGGCGTCGATGAGCCGGAGCAGGCGCTCAGCGCCAGGGTGAAAATCGCGGCCAGTGCCGCAACGGAGAATGGGAGAAGGCGTGAGTACATAACAATCCATCATTGATGGTGATAACCGTGGACCTTGGCGCCCGTCGCACCCGAGCGGGCGCCGCAGCGCGAATGTGACGCTCAATCGGCCGCGAGCTGTGCATCGGCGACGCCGAGCGACCTGAGCTGGCCGAGAACGCGATCGAATTCACCGACATCGGGGATCGGGCCGACCCTGACGCGATAGAGCGTCTGCCCAGCCAGCTCGTCCTGGCGCACGAAGCTTTGCTGCAGGCCTTGCGAGCGCAATTGCTGCAGCAGGCGCGTGGCATTGGCCTCCGAGCTGAAGGCGCCGGCCTGGACATACAGCGAGGTGGCAGCCGCCGGCGTGGCCGCAGCATCTGCCGCGGCGCTTGCCGGCGTTGCCGTAGCGGCTGCTTCGGCGCTTGCCTGGCCGGCGGCCTGGGGCGCGGAAATGGCGCGTACCTCAACGAAAGTCGTGCCGTCCTTCACCATGTCCAGCCGTGCGGCGGCAGTATAGGACAGATCGATGATACGGCCATCCTTGAACGGGCCGCGGTCGTTCACACGCACCACCACGCTGCGACCGTTGCGCAGGTTCGTCACCTGCACATAGGAAGGCAGTGGCAGAGACTTGTGAGCGGCGGTCATCGCGTACATGTCGTAGCGCTCGCCATTGGAAGTGGTGGCGGCATGGAAGCCCGGGCCGTACCAGGAAGCGACGCCGCGTTCGACATAGTCCTGCGCGGTGTCGAGCACGAAATAGCGCTGGCCGAACACCGTATAGAACGGAGGATTGCCGCGCGCAGAGCGCGGCTCTGCGCGCGGCACGGCCTCCGGAATACTGGCCAGATCCGGCGGCGGCTCCGGACTCGGTGCGGGACCGGCGACGGGCCCCGACGGGCGCGGCGTGCTGACGCAGCCGGCCATTGCGGCGAGCAGCGCCAGTAGGCCGATGCGCAGGACCGCGCCCGGGAAGCAGGCAGTGTCCCCGCGCTTCATCGCTTGCCGCCGCGCGTGGTCTGCTGGATCGCCTGGCCCAGGTCATGCACTGCCATCGCGTACATGGTGCTGCGGTTGTAGCGAGTGATAGCGTAGAAATTGGTGAAGCCGACTCGATATTCCGCTCCCGTCTTGCCCTGCCCGACGATCAGCATCGCCTTGGCATCCGGTGGCAGGCTGGTGTCGAACTGCACGCCCTTGGCGCGCAAGGAGCGCACCGTTTCGTTCAGCGCCAGTTGCGTGGTATCGAAACGGCTGAGATCCTCGTCCTGGAGCGAGGCGGCGACCACCACGGGCTCGTCGTTGCGCCAGCCATGCACGCGCAGATAGTTCGCCACCGAATCGATGACGTCATCCCAGCTGTGCCACAGGTCGCGGTGGCCGTCCCCGTCGCCGTCGACGGCATAGCGTCGATAGCTGGAGGAAATGAACTGCGGCGCGCCCATCGCCCCGGCGTACGAGCCCAGCGCCGCGGCCGGATCGACCGCCTCCTCGCGAGCCAGAAGCAGGAATTCCCGCAGTTCGCTGCGGAAGAACGGGCTGCGGGGCGGATAGTCGAAGGCCAGGGTGGCCAGCGCGTCGAGCACGCGATAGCGGCCCGTGATACGGCCATACGAGGTTTCCACGCCGAGGATGCCGATGACGGTGGCGGCCAGGCTCTGGTCATCGATGCGGCCGAGCTTGGCGTCATGCTCGGTCCAGAACTCCGATCCTTGCAGGATGCGCGTCTGGGTCAGGAAGCGCTCGCGGTACTCATGCCACGGGACGACCCTCTCGGCTGGACGGCTGATTGCATCCAGGATCGGCTGCTTGGTGTCGGCCTGCTTGAGCAGCGTTTCCAGCGCGGCACGCTCGAAGCCGTGATCGCGGCTCATTTCATCGACAAAGTCGCGCACCTCGGCTCGCGACAGGTCGAGGGCATTGGCGGGCAGTACGCAACCCAAGGCGACGACATGGACCGCGGCGGCCCGGATGGCGGCCTGAGTGCGCGCGGCGATGAGGGGCGGCAGTCGCGTAAGTCGCGTAATGGGAGCTTTCAGCAATGGTATGGCCTGTGGTGATGACAGAAGGAAGAACAGCAGTGGACCTGTCAGCGCCCGACAAGTTTCCGCTTGGCGCACAGTGACATGAGAATACCGAAACCGGCCATGAGGGTCACCATCGCGGTGCCGCCATAACTGATGAACGGCAGCGGCACGCCGACGACAGGCAGCAGCCCTGTCACCATGCCCGTGTTCACGGATACGTATACGCAGAACGTCAGCGCCAGGCTGCCCGATGCCAGGCGCGAGAAGGTGTCGTGGGCGGTGGTGGCCAGATACAACGCGCGTCCGATGACGAACATGAACAGTGCAATGACGGTGATCAGGCCGATCAGACCCCATTCCTCGCCGATCACTGCAAAGATGAAATCGGTGGAACGTTCCGGCAGGAATTGCAGCTGGGCCTGGCTGCCGTTCAAGTATCCTTTGCCGAACACGCCGCCGGAGCCGATCGCGATCTGCGATTGGATGATGTGGTAACCGGCGCCGAGCGGATCGCTTCGAGGATCAAGGAAGGTCAACACGCGCTGCTTCTGGTAATCGTGCAGCAGGAATTGCCAGGCAACGAGCGCCACCGGAATGAGCAGTCCGATGACGCTGAGTATGTAGCGCAGCCGCAGCCCCGCCAGCAGCACCACCATGCCGCCGCCGGCCGCGACCAGCAGCGAGGTGCCCAGATCCGGTTGTTCCGCAATCAGCAGCGTCGGCACGCCGATCGCCGCCACCAGCACCAGTAGCGAGGTGAAGCTGGGCGGCAACGGCCGATCGTTCAGGAACCAGGCGCAGGCAAGCGGTACCGCCAGCTTCATCATCTCCGAGGGTTGAAAGCGCAGCACGCCCAGGTCGAGCCAGCGCTGAGCACCCATGGCGACGTCGCCGGTGAGCATCACGGCCAGCAGCAACAGCAGGCCGGTCAGGTAGGCCCAGGGTGATATGTTGCGGATCAGGCGTGGCGGAATCTGGGCCAGTACGATCATTGCAAGCAGTCCCAGGCCGAAGCGCAGCAATTGCGCTTCGAGCACTTCCAGGCTGCTGCCCGAGGCGCTGAACAAAACGATCGTACCGACGCCGCCCACCAGGCACAGGGCGATGAACAATGGGCCGTCCAGGTGCAGGGCCAGCAGCAGGCGCGCGCCGCCGGTGAACGTTCGCTGGGTGCGCGAGGTCTCGAGCGCGTCGTAGTTCATTCGGTGTTCGCCGGCGTGGCCATGGGTGCGACCGGCTTGCGCCCGGCGTCCTGCCGCGCACGCTGCTCGGGAGTGAGCAGGTAGGCATCCAGGATGCGCCGCGCGATGGGCCCGGCGTACGCGGAGCCGCCGCCAGGGGCGTTCTCGATCACCACCGCAACCGCAAGCTTCGGCGCTTCGATGGGCGCGAAGGCGATGAACAAGGCGTGGTCGCGCAGATGCTCGGCCAGCTCGCCGGCCTTGCGCATGCGTTCGTTGGCGGCGACGGTGAACACTTGTGCCGTGCCGCTCTTGCCAGCCACACTGTAGGGCGCGCCGGCGGCCATGGCGCGACCGGTGCCGTAGGAGGCGTTGGTGACGTCGTACATGCCGCCAATGGTTGCATCCCATGCTTCAGGATTGCGGTTGGTGGCGGATGCCAATTGCTTGGGCGGGAGCTGCTGGATTTCCCCGGTTTCGACGTTGCGGATGGCCCGTACCAGGCGTGGCTGAAAGCGTTGGCCGCGAGCGGCGATCACGGCCGTGAAATGAGCGAGCTGCAAAGGGGTGGTGGACATGTAGCCCTGGCCGATACCGACACTGATGGTCTCGCCGGGATACCAGGTCTGCGCCTCCTTGGACTTGAATGCCTGTTTCTTCCATTGCGTCGAGGGCAGTATCCCGGCGCGCTCGCCTGGGATGTCGATGCCAGTGGGCTTGCCCAGCCCGAACTGCTCGAGATAATCGTGCATGCGATCGATGCCCATCACGTTGGCCAGGTCGTAGAAATATACGTCGCAGGAGGTCGCCAGCGCCTTGCGCAGGTCCACGCTGCCATGGCCGCCGGGTTTCCAATCGCGCCAGGGGCGCCTGACGCCGGGCATGCGGTACTGTCCGTGACAGAACACCGACTGCGTCGATGTCACCAGCCCATATTCGAGGCCGGCGAGCGCCATCAGCGGCTTGACGGTCGAGCCGGGCGGATAGACCCCGCGCAGGGCGCGGTCGAACATGGGGCGATTGGGATCCTCGGTGAGCGTCAGGTATTCGCTGCGGCTCAGGCCGCGAGCGAACATGTTGGGGTCGAATGCGGGAGTGCTGGCGAAGGCGATCACATCGCCATTGGCAGGATCGATCGCGACCACCGAGGCGCGCTGTCCGCGCAGCGCCTCCTCGGCCGTCTGCTGTACGCGCTGATCTATCGTCAGGATCAAGTCGTTGCCGGCGATTGCCTCGCGCCGCTCCAGGTGGGCCGCCTCGGTGCCGATGCGCTCGACGCTACGTCCCTGCGCATTGACCAGCAGCTGTTGAAATCCGGCGCGCCCATGCAGCTCCTTTTCATACGCGCGCTCGACGCCGCTTTTTCCGGTCAACGTAGTTCCGGCGTACGCGCTCATGTCCAGGATTTTCTTGTCGTCCTCGCTGATGGCGCCGACGTAGCCGATCGCATGGACGCTGCTGGCGCCGAGGGGATAGTGGCGGGTGAGTCGCGGACGGATCTCGACGCCCGGATACTCATGCTGGCGGGCGGCGAAGCGCGCCAGTTCCTCTGCGCCCAGTTGCAGCTTGATCGGTACCGCGTCGAAGCTGCGGCGACTGCGGATCTCTTGCTTGAGGTTCGGCACATCGGCACTGTCGAGCAGGCCCAGTGCCGCCAGCCCGGCCAAGGTGGCGTCGACGTCGAGAACCTGCTCGCGCGTCAGCTCGAGCTGATAGGAGGGGATGTTGGTTGCCAGCGGCAGCCCATTGCGATCGAGGATCAGCCCGCGATTGGGCGGAATCGGCTCGATCTTGATCCGATTGCCTTGCGACAGGTCGGCGAAGTAGTCGTAGCGCACCACCTGCAGCCATACCAGGCGTGCGATGACCAGGCCCAGCGCCACCAGCATGATCACCGCGGCCATCAGCGCGCGTTGCTCGAACAGATGCTGTTCGGCCTGGTGGTCCTTGATGCGTACGGGGCGTGGCATGGAGCGAGGCGCCTAACGGCGGTGCCGGTTCCAGGTATCCAGGACGGCGACCAGGGCTGGCCACAGCAGCGTCCCGCTGACCACTGGCAGCCAGCGCATCCAGGTCGTTACTGGCTGGCCGATGATGCCATCGATCCAGAACACCAGGAACTGGTAAAGGGCCAGCAGCATGAATACGGTCAGCGTCTGGTGCCAAATCGGAAAGATGCGCATGCGCAGCTGAAATCTGTGGGTCAGGAAGGCCACCAGCAGGAAGGCAACGGCATGCTGGCCGAGCGTCGTGCCCTTGAGCAAGTCGATCGTCAGCCCGCAGATCCAGGCGAAGACCAGCCCTGCGATCCGCGGCGCGCTCAATGACCAGTAAATGACCAGCAGCAGCAGCAGATCGGGCCGTGCCGCTTCGAACAAGCCGGGCAGAGGCACGACCGCCACGATCAGCGCCAGCACCACCGTAGCGGTAATGCGCAGGCGCCCGATGCGCCCGTTACTCGCGGCCACGACTGGACTCGGTGCGTCGCAGGCGGGCGGGCGGGGCGCTCATGACGTTTTGCAGGGCGGCGTTCAGGACGGTCTTCAGCTTACTGGTGGTCTTGATTCGGGTTTTCGGGAGTCGGGTCTTCGGTGCCGCCTTCAGCGGCCGCGGGCTGCCCGGCAGCTTGCGCCACCGCCTCGGCGGAGGCAGGGTCGGGCGCAGCGGGTCGAGGTTCGTCCGTCCACAACAGCAATACTTCGCGATCGCGGTCCAGTTGCGCCAGGGGCTTCGCTTCCACCAAGGCGAAGGTAGCACTCGGCGCGTGCTCTATCTTGCTCACGACCGCCACTGGATACCCGGCCGGGAAAATGCCATCGAGCCCGGAGGATACGAGCAGATCGCCGCTGCGCACGTCCGCCTCGCCCGTCAGGTAGGGGAGGCGGAGCTTGCCGACATCGCCGGTGCCCACCGCGATCGAGCGGATGCCGTTGCGATTGACCTGGATCGGGATGGCGTGCTGATTGTCGCTGATCAGGATGACCGTCGCCGTGTATTTGTCGACCGCGGCCACCTGGCCGACGATACCGAAGGCGTCCACGATCGGCTGGTTGCGGAATACGCCATCATCGGCGCCCTTGTCGATGCGCACTCGATGCCGGAACGGATCGACGTCCACCTGCATGATTTCAGCAATCAGGGTTCTTTCGGCAACGCCGCCGGATGCCTGCCGAATCGCGCGCAGGCGCCGGTTCTCCTCGTTGAGCGAATCGAACTGCAGCAGTTTGATGTGCGCGACGCGCAACCGCTCTCGCAGTTGTTCGTTCTCGGTGCGCAGGCGCGAGCGATCGGCGAAGCTGCCGGTCAGCCAGTGCCACAGATCGTGCGGCGCCTGGACCACGACGTAGATCGGATTCAGGGCCGCGCCCATCCATAGGCGGGCGGTTTCGAGGTAGCCGCCGCGATGATCCAACATCATGGCACAGATGGACAGGACGGCGAGTATGAAGAAGCTGGCGCCGAGCGGCGGGCCTCGGCCTATGATCGGTCGGCTGTCGGAATTTAGCGTTACCATGGGCGGCAGTCGGCGCTCATCCGGCATGGCGCGAGCGAGCCCGCGCCATGTCGTCTGCTTGGGAGGCTGCTCTACGCAATGGCATGTCGCTCCTGTGCGCCGTGCGGATTACTCCAGGTTGAACAGGGCCGGGCCGTGCTCGTCGATCAATTCCAGCATGCGGCCGCCACCGCGGGCGACGCAGGTCAGGGGATCTTCGGAGACCACGACCGGCAAGCCGGTTTCTTCCATCAGCAGCTTGTCGATGTCGCGCAGCAGGGCGCCGCCGCCGGTCAATACGATGCCGCGCTCGGCAACGTCGGCGCCGAGCTCGGGCGGTGTCTGCTCCAAGGCCACCTTGACGGCGCCGACGATGCCCGCCAGCGGTTCCTGCAGCGCCTCGAGGATTTCGTTGGAGTTCAGGGTGAAGCTGCGGGGTACGCCCTCCGACAGGTTGCGTCCCTTGACCGAGATTTCGTTCACCTGCTGGCCGGGATAGGCCGAGCCGATCTCGATCTTGATCTTCTCCGAGGTCGCCTCGCCGATCAGGATGCCGTAGTTGCGGCGCACATAGTTGATGATCGCATCATCGAAGCGATCGCCGCCGATACGCACCGATGAGGCATAGACGATGCCATTGAGCGATATGACGGCAACTTCGGAGGTGCCGCCGCCGATGTCGAGCACCATCGAGCCGCGGGCCTCGTTGACCGGCAAGCCGGCGCCGACGGCGGCCGCCATGGGTTCCTCGATCAGGCGCACCCAGCGCGCCCCGGCGCCTTCGGCGGACTCCTGGATCGCCCGGCGCTCGACCTGGGTCGAGCCGTAAGGCACGCAGATGAGCACTCGGGGACTGGGACGCATCAGCCGGTTGCCATGCACCTTCTCGATGAAGTACTGCAGCATCTTCTCGGTGACGGTGAAGTCGGCGATGACGCCGTCCTTCATGGGGCGGATCGCGGTGATGTGTCCCGGCGTCCTGCCGAGCATGTTTTTGGCTTCCTGACCGACCGCCTCGACCTTCTTGCCGGCGCGTCCCGGCTCTTCGCGGATCGCGACCACGGACGGTTCGTTCAAGACGATGCCCTTGCCGCGAACGTAGATCAGAGTGTTTGCGGTGCCCAGATCGATCGACAGGTCGTTGGAAAAGTACCCGCGCAGGTTCTTGAACATGATTGTTGTGGAGTCGACCGGAGGGGGGCAAAAAAGTTTCGGTACTCTAGCAACGGGTCGCATTTTGCACAAGCTGACGGTGTATGATTGCAGTCGCTTTTTTAAGGCTTTTTCTCACCTTGAATTTCAAGCTTCGTCGAACCAAACGCGGGAAGCACATTGCATGAGTCTGACGCATCGAGACGTGGAGAACATCGCTCATCTGGCACGGCTTGCGATTGCGCAGGATCAGGTGTCGGTATATGTCGACAGCCTGTCGAAGATCCTGAGCTTCGTCGAGCAGTTGAACGCGGCCGATACGGACGCCATCGAGCCGATGGCGCATCCGCTTGCCGGCCAGGTGCAGCGTCTGCGCCCGGACCAGGCGGTCGAGCTCGACCTGCGCCAGAAGTACCAGGGCAATGCGGCCAGCGTGGAGGCAGGGTTATACCTGGTTCCCAAGGTGATCGAGTAGATTCCATCGCTCGGCCCGCTGCACGGCGGCGCCAGGGCTGATGCCGGGCGGCGGCGGCCGGCGCTGCATCCAGTACACATCGAAGATCTGCACGAGATGATCCACATGAGACGATCCACGGGGGCTCGGGCCGCACGAGCACGGGCATGACCGAACTGCATCATTTGTCCCTGGCTGAATTGAGTGCGGGCCTGCATGCGCGCAGCTACTCCAGCGTCGAGCTGACACGGCATTTCCTGGAGCGCATCGAGCGTCTGAATCCGTCGCTGAATGCCTTCATTACCGTGACGCCGGAGCTGGCGCTGGCTGCCGCGCAAAAGGCCGACCGGCTGCTGGCGGCGGGGCAGGCCGGCCCGCTGGCGGGCTTGCCCCTGGCCCACAAGGACATCTTCTGTACCGATGGCGTGCTGACCACCTGCGGCTCGCGCATGCTGTCGAATTTCGTCGCACCCTACGATGCCACGGTCGTCGATCGCCTGTCGCAGGCCGGCATCGTCATGCTGGGCAAGGCGAATATGGATGAGTTCGCCATGGGCTCGTCGAACGAGACCAGCTGGTACGGACCGGTGCGCAATCCTTGGAATCTGGACAAGGTGCCGGGCGGCTCCTCCGGCGGCTCGGCCG
Source organism: Steroidobacter denitrificans (assembly GCA_040395055.1). GTDB lineage: Bacteria > Pseudomonadota > Gammaproteobacteria > Steroidobacterales > Steroidobacteraceae > Steroidobacter > Steroidobacter denitrificans_A. The sequence goes on along the minus strand of JBEBRC010000010.1, from coordinate 4,809 downwards.
CCGCGGTGGCGGCACGTCTGGCGCCGGCGGCCACGGGAACCGATACCGGCGGCTCGATCCGGCAGCCGGCCGCATTGACCTCGCTCACCGGGCTGAAGCCGACCTACGGCCGCGTGTCGCGCTACGGCATGATCGCCTTTGCCTCCAGCCTGGATCAGGCCGGCACCTTGACGCAATCGGCGCATGATGCCGCGCTGTTGTTGGCGCAGATGGCGGGTTTCGATCCGCTCGATTCCACCAGTGTGGATACGCCGGTGCCGGACTACGCCGGCGAACTGGAGCAGCCCCTGTCCGGCTTGAAGATCGGCCTGCTCAAGGAATTCTTCGACACCGGCCTGGACCCGGAGTCGGCGCTGCGAGTGCGAGAGGCGCTGGAGGTGTATCGCAGTCTCGGGGCGCAGCTGGTCGAGGTCAGCCTGCCGAATCTGCCGCTCTCGGTGCCGACCTACTATGTGGTGGCGCCGGCGGAATGCTCATCGAACCTGTCGCGCTTCGACGGGGTGCGCTTCGGATACCGATGCGAGAATCCGGTGGACCTGTTGGACCTGTACCAGCGTTCTCGCGGCGAGGGTTTTGGCGAGGAGGTAAAGCGTCGCATCATGACCGGCACCTATGTGCTCTCCGCTGGCTACTACGACGCTTATTATCTGCGCGCGCAGAAGGTGCGGCGCCTGATCGCGGACGATTTTGCGCGCGCCTTCCGCGAGGTCGACGTGCTGGTGGGGCCGACCGCGCCGGCGCCGGCCTTCGATATCGGGGCCAAGGTGGACGATCCGGTGACGATGTACCTCAATGACATCTACACCATCGGCGCGAACCTGGCGGGATTGCCGGCCATGTCGATTCCCTGCGGTTTCCAGGATGGGTTGCCGGTCGGACTGCAGATCGTGGGGCCGCATTTCGCCGAAGCAAAGCTGCTCAATGTCGCGCATCGCTACCAGTGCGAGACGCCGTGGCACAAGAGAATGCCAAAGGGTTACGAGTAATGAATTGGGAAACCGTCATCGGGCTCGAGATTCACGCGCAGCTCGCAACCCGCAGCAAGATCTTTTCCAGCGCGCCGACTGCCTACGGCGCGGCGCCGAACACGCAGGCGAATCTGGTCGACCTGGGCTATCCCGGAGTCTTGCCGGTATTGAACGGCGATGCCGTGCGCATGGCGGTGAAGTTCGGCCTCGCGGTGGGCGCCGGGATTGCGCCGCGTTCGGTGTTCGCGCGCAAGAATTATTTCTATCCCGATCTGCCCAAGGGCTACCAGATCAGTCAGTACGAGAAGCCGGTGGTGGAGCGCGGCACACTGCGGATCGTGCTGGATGGCGGGGAGCAGAAGACCGTCGGCATCACGCGCGCGCACCTGGAGGAGGATGCGGGCAAGTCGCTGCACGAGGACTTTCACGGGGCGACGGGGATCGATCTGAATCGCGCCGGTACGCCACTGCTGGAAATCGTCTCCGAGCCGGACATGCGTTCCGCCAAGGAGGCGGTGGCGTACATGAAGAAGATCCACACCTTGGTGCGCTATCTGGAGATCTGCGACGGCAATATGCAGGAAGGTTCGTTTCGCTGCGACGCGAACGTCTCGGTGCGTCCCGTCGGCCAGCAGGAGTTCGGCACGCGCTGCGAGATCAAGAACTTGAATTCGTTCCGCTACATCGAGCGCGCCATCAACTATGAGGTGGCGCGCCAGATCGAGATTCTCGAGGGCGGCGGCACGATCCGCCAGGAAACGCGCCTGTACGATCCGGACAAGGGCGAGACTCGTGCCTTGCGCTCCAAGGAGGAGGCCAACGACTACCGCTACTTCCCGGATCCCGACCTGCTCCCCGTCGTGCTGGATGAGGCGTTCATCGATGCCGTGCGCGCGACCTTGCCGGAGCTGCCGGACCAGAAGGCGGCGCGCTACGTCGAGAAATTCGGCCTGTCGCAATACGATGCAGGCGTGCTGACCGCGAGCCGCGAGTTGGGCGATTACTACGAGGCGGTCCTCGGTGCGCTCCAGGGGCATGAAAAGCTTGTCGCGAACTGGGTCATGGGTGAGTTGTCCGCGGCATTGAACAAGGATGGCTTGGATATCACGGCCTCGCGCATCGATGCGCCGCGACTGGCGGGCCTGTTGCGGCGCATTGCCGACGAAACGATCTCCGGCAAGATCGCCAAGGAGGTCTTCGAGCAGATGTGGCTGGAGGATCGGGATGCCGACGCGATCATCGAAGCGAAAGGCTTGAGGCAGATCACCGACGCCGGGGCGATCGAGAAAATGATCGACGAGGTGCTGGCGGCGAATCCGAGGCAACTGGCGGACTACCGCTCGGGCAAGGACAAGTTGTTCGGCTTTTTCGTCGGCCAGGTCATGAAGGCGACCGGCGGCAAGGCCAACCCGGCGCAGTTGAACGAGCTGCTGAAGAGCAAGCTGGCCGGCTGAGGTGGACGCCGCGTTTTTTGGCCGCGGCCGTGGCCGCGAGTGGGCTTGCAACGCCCGGATCAGCCCTCACTTCACCCGTATCTGATCGCTGCGGTGCGCCTGCGCGCCGCAGCGGCCTCTGATCGCCGGCTGGCCGCCGCAAGGCCATCGGCCCCTGCCTTCGATTATTCACGCCATGCATGATCGCGACTGCCTGCGCCGCTTTTTGTTCGAGCACTATCCGATCCGCGGACACCTGGTGCATCTGGATGCCTCGTGGCGGGCGTTGCTGGAGCGCCGCGAGTATCCGGCGGCGATCCGCGACACGCTGGGGGAGGCGGTGGCGGCATCGGTATTGCTCGCCGCGACCTTGAAGTTCGACGGCGTCCTGAGCCTGCAGCTGCAGGGGCAAGGTCCGATGCATCTGATGCTGGCGCAGTGCGCCAGCGACCTCGGCGTGCGCGCGGTGGCGCGCCATAACGAGGCGGCGCCGGACGCGCGCGACCTGCTGGCGCTGTCGGGCGAGGGAACCTTGACGGTGACCCTGGAAACCGAGGATTTGTCGCAGCGCTACCAGGGCATCGTGCCCTTGGTGGGCGGGCGGCTGGCGGATTGCCTGCAGGCGTATTTCGAAAACTCCGAACAATTGCCGACCCGGCTGTGGCTGCATGCGACCGAAACGGGTGCCTCCGGGTTGCTGTTGCAGCGCTTATCGGACGATACCGTACAGTCGCGCACGACGGCCGGCGGCGCCGGCTTCGTGCCGATGGATGCGGCGGACATCGAGGACGCCTGGAGCAGGGTTCAATTGCTGGGCGATACCTTGAAGCCGGAGGAACTGCATTCGCTGAGCGATCAGGACATCCTGCGGCGTCTGTTCGCCGAGGATGACGTGCGATTGTTCGAACCGTCGCCGGTTTTCTTTCGTTGCCGCTGCTCCCGCGAGCGGGTGAGCGGCATGCTGCGCGCCTTGGGAGCCGAGGAGGTGCGCTCCGTGCTCGCCGAGCAGGGCAAGGTCGAGGTGCGTTGCGATTTCTGCAATCGCGCCTATGAGTTCGATCCGGTGGACGTGGAGCAGGTGCTGGTATCCGATCCGGCGCTGGATGGGACCGAAACAGTCCATTGAAGGTCACGTCCGTCGGCGGCGGCAGCGACCCTTGTGGCGGGCATCCGCCGGCTGCCTGAAAGGCGCCTCCTGGCACGACCGCTGCAACATTCGCCAGCGCCGTCATCCCGCGCTGCATCGCCGCGGCGCCCCATCTTTGCCGAATATTTCGCCTCGCTGCGCCGCATCCCGGCACACAGGTCGGTATCCCTCGGCTGAGCGGGCGGTGCGGGCGAACGCCGAGCGGATGCGAATTTCGGCCGGTATCGGCCGCGATGCGGCGCGGCTTGCGGCCGATGCGGCCTTGGAGTCGGCGGGCAAGTGGAGTATAGTCGCCAGCATATAAAGATATGTTTATATTGTTATTAACTTAATGTCTGCTTCATTCCTTACTGCCGTCTCCGCACTGCGCGCCGCCGCCGAGCCGACCCGTTTGCGCCTGCTCGCCGTGCTGGCCAGGGCGGAGTTGACGGTGGGAGAGATCTGCGAGGTGCTCGACCAGAGTCAGCCGCGGATATCGCGTCATCTGAAGCTGTTGTGCGACGCCGGGCTGCTGGATCGTTTCCGGGAAATGCACTGGGTCTATTACCGCGCACCTGCATCGGGCGTGGCGCGCGACACGGTGGCGCAGTTGCTGACGCTCATCCACGAGGATGACGAGGTGCTGCGCCTGGATCGTCAGCGCATGGAGCGGGTGATGACGGAGCGCGGCCGGCGCGCCGCCGATCACTTGCCCGCCGGTGCGAACGAGGAGGCATCGGAACTGATCGACCGCATCGTGTTGAGCGAGTTGGCGGCCGAGCCGGTGGGTGCGCTGCTGGATGTGGGTACGGGCGCGGGCCATTTGCTGGGTCTGGCCGCCGCCACGGCGACCCGGGCCGTCGGGATCGATATATCCAGCGATGCCTTGCGGCTGGCGCGTACCCGGGTCCACGGTGCCGGACTAGGTCATTGCGAATTGCAGCGTGGCGATATGTACGACCTGCCGTTCACGGCGCCGCTGTTCGATACCGCCACCGCCGATCGGGTGCTGGCGAGCGCCAAGCGTCCGGTGGCAGTGCTCAAGGAGCTTGCACGCACGCTGAAGGACGGCGGTCGCGTGGTCATCATCGAGGATTTCGATGCCTTGAACGGCGCCGAGCAGGCGAACCCGATCGCGACCTTGCGCGGGTGGTTTTCCGCGGCGGAGTTCGACTGCATGCGGGTTCATCCGGTCGACACGGAGTCGGAGCATTTGCTGGTCGCGGTAGCGCGCCGCATCACGCGCGCGGACGTCGCGGCGTGATGCGGCGCACTACCCGCC
>JBEBRC010000009.1:0-33860 GCA_040395055.1 Steroidobacter denitrificans | reverse complement strand
CGATCGCGAAGTACGGGACGTCGCGAAACAGGGGGAATCGCGAGGTGAACATCGCGAAGGGGAGTTCAAATGGCCCGCAAGACCAAAGCAGAAGCAGAGGCGACCCGCGAAGGCATTCTGGATGCAGCTGAGTTGTGCTTCCTGGAAGATGGGGTGTTTCGCACTACGCTGGAGCGTATCGCCGCGCGCGCCGGCTATACCCGAGGCGCGGTCTACTGGCATTTCAAGAACAAGCAGGAAGTGCTCGAAGTGGTCATCGACCGTCTCGAACTGCCTATCGTCGCCGGGCTGGAGCAGCTGGGCCTCGCTCAGCACAATTGGCCGATGCGCGCCCTGCGTGTGTTCTTCAAAAGGGCCTTCAACGAGTTCTCGCGCAATACCCATGCCCGCAACGCCATCGAGATCATTCTGCTGCGCTGCGAGCTGGTCGAGGAGACGCGATCGATCCTGCTGCGCCAGCAACAAAGCATGGTGGTGGGGCTGGCGCATGTGACCAAGGCGTTCGTGCGCGCGCGGCAGTTGAAGCAGTTGCAGGAGCATCTGGAGCCGGCAACCTGCGCGCTGGCTGTGCATTGCCTGGCCTATGGCGTCCTGCGCGAGTGGCTGCTGAATCCAAAGATGAGCCACTTGCCGCGCCAGGGGATGGCGGTGCTGGATGCAGTGCTGGCCGGTTTCGTCGTGGAAGGTGCATGGAAGGGCGGCGACGGGACACGCGCCGCGCCGGCCGCGCGCCGGGCCGTGGCGCGCGGCAAGCCTTGATTCGCCCGCCATATGGCGCGCCTGCCAAGGGCACGGGTCGCCCCGGCGCTTCGATGACGCCGCATCAGGCGCGTGTCGCGTCCTCTGGAACCTCGAATGCGGAAGCGCCGGCCGCGGGGCGCGGATGCAGGTGCGAGACGAACTGCTCGGTCGCGGCACGCCATGAGAAACGCTGCGCGTAGTGCGCGACGTCTTCACGCTTGAGCTGCAGTGCGCCCAGGCATGCGGCGCGTAGATCCTGATCGAGCACCCCGGCTCTGGGATCGGTGATGACATCCACCGGCCCGGTGACGGGATAGGCCGCCACCGGCAGGCCGCAGGCCATGGCTTCCAGCAGCACCAGGCCAAAGGTGTCGGTCTTGCTGGGAAAGACGAACACATTCGCGGCGGCGTACACCAGCGCCAGTTCCTGTTGATTGAGCACGCCCAGGTAGTTCACCTCGGGATAACGGCTGCGTATGCCCTCGAGCGCCGGCCCCGCGCCTGCCACCCATTTGGAGCCCGGCAGATCCAGCGCCAGGAACGCTTCGATGTTTTTTTCCACGGCGACGCGGCCGACGTACAGGTATATCGGCGGCTCGCTCTGGAGGCGGTCGCTGGGCTGCGGGCGAAAAATCCGATGATCGACGCCTCGGGACCACAGCTTGACGTGGGTGAAGCCGCGCGCCTCCAGGTCCGCCTTGACGACCGGGGTCGGTGCCATGATGCTTTTCGACGGACGATGAAACCAGCGCAGGAAGGCGTAGGTGGCGGACAATGGAATCCTGGTGCGCGCATGCACGTATTCCGGGAAGCGCGTGTGATACGCAGTCGTGAACGGCCGGTCATTGGCGATGGCGAAGCGTCGAGCCGCCATGCCGAGCGGCCCCTCGGTCGCGATGTGGATCGCATCCGGATCGAAGTCCCGCAGCCGCTGGAACGTGCGCGGGCCGGGACGCAGCGACAGGCGGATGTCGGGATAAGTGGGGCAGGGTACGGTGCGAAATTCCAGGGGCGTCAGGAACTGCACTTCGTGGCCCATGGCATCGAGTTGCGCGCGTGTGGATTTCAGCGTGCGTACCACGCCATTCATCTGCGGCTCCCAGGCGTCAGTGACGATCATGATTCTCATGCTGAGCGGCTCACCTATGCGTTGCGGAATGTGACAGGCTGGTCCATCAACGTGTGCAGTGAGCCATGGATGTGTGACACAGATGTGACGTTGCTGCGGTTGGAGCTCGAAACGGCATGACTCGCTGCAAGTCGTCGTGTCATGAATCCATCACATTTCCATCATGGAGATGTCGCGCAGGGCGGGCATCGTGTCGTCGTGCCTTGCGAGCCGGGGGTGGCCATGAACAGCCTGCGTCGCGCCGACTTCTTTCGCCGTATCGACACATTCGAGTACTCGTGGTGCCTGCGCCTGAATCGAGGCTGCCGGCGCCCAATGCTGCGAGACCTGTTCGCCGTCGTCAGCCGCCTGGGCGATGGAGCGTTCTGGTACGTCCTGATTCTTGCAACGCCGTTGCTCTATGGCGAGGCGGCCTGGTACCCGGTGTTGCGCATGGCGGCATCGGGTGTGTGCGGCATCGCCCTGTACAAATATCTGAAATCGAGACTGGTGCGCGAGCGGCCATATATCTCGCTGGCCGGCATCGTACCGGGAACGCCGCCGCTGGACCGCTACAGTTTTCCGTCCGGCCACACTCTGCACGCCGTGAACTTCACGATATTGATCGTCGCGAGCTTTCCGCAGCTCGCATGGTTGTGCGTACCTTTTGCGGCCTTGGTCGCGGTCTCGCGCGTGGTACTGGGCCTGCACTACCCCAGCGACGTCGCCGCCGGCGCCGGCATCGGTGCCGCGCTTGCGCTTGGGGCAATGTTCCTGATGCCGCTCGCCTGATACCGGTTGGCCGATGCGCTCCCGGTGGCCCGCGGCAAGCCTGTCCACAGGCCGCACCGGATCTTGGTCGCTTCCATCCGCATTGCTCGTTGCCCGACGTATTGGCGCAGGCCGAAGGCGGCCCGATGTCCCAGTTCCTGCCCGGGCTGGCATAATTCGACCAGGGCCTCCCGCCGCCAAAGGATTTCCAGGAATTCCGTTGGGTGGTGCGGGCCTGCAGGTCATCGGGTCGGCGCCTGGGGCGGGCCCTGGCACGGATATCAGGACATCGAATGTCCAAGCGGAATGCAGCGAGAACGGCGGAATGCGTACCTTGGTCCTGGTGCTGGATCTTATCGGCACATTCGTCTTTGCGCTGGCGGGTGCGACCGCTGGTGTCAGGCGACAATTGGATCTGTTCGGGGTGCTGGTGCTGTCCTTTGCGGCGGCCACGGCAGGCGGCATTACGCGCGATTTGCTGATCGGCGCCGTGCCGCCGGCTGCGTTCAGCGATTGGCGATACCTCGCGGCGTCCCTGCTGGCGGGCGCGATTACCTTTCGCTGGTACGAAGGCATCGAGCGCCTGCGCAATCCGGTGCGGATGTTCGATGCCATGGGACTGTCGCTGTTCGCCGTGGCGGGCGCACAGAAAGCGCTGGCCTTCGGCTTGCATCCTGTCCTGGCGGCGTTGCTGGGCATGTTGACGGGCATCGGCGGCGGCATGGTGCGCGATATTTTGCTGGCGCAGGTACCCACGGTGCTGCGCTCGGACTTGTACGCCGTCGCCGCCTTGGCCGGAGCGGCGGTGGTGGTCATCGGCGATTCGCTGGCGTTGTCTCCCACTGCGACCGCACTGGCCGGTGCTGCCCTGTGCTTTGCGCTGCGCATGACGGCGGTGCGCTATGATTGGCATCTGCCGCAAGCCTGGCAGCCGGGTCCGGCGAACCCCGAAACCAAGTCCAAGCCGCCGCAGGAGCCTGCGGACAAGCGCTGATCCGGCCCGATTGCGCGTGCGGCGATGCCAGTGGTCTACAGGTGCGCCATGACGCGAACTCCACTCTCCAGGTGCTTCGCCGGGGTGGCGATGACCTCATCCCCGATGCGATAGAACGTCAGGTCGATCCTGGCATCGCCGATCTGGATCTCGCGCAGCTGCAGCGACTGGATGCCGACGGGGAGCATCGGCCGATCGATGTGCACTTCGCGGCGCTCCCCATCGATGCTCAGGCCCAGGCTTGCCTGCAGCAGCAGGAACGCCGCGCCCGAGGCCCATGCCTGGGGTTGGCAGGCGACGGGGTAGGGCGTCGGGCCTTGGCCGGGAGTGCGTGCAAAGCCGCAGTACAGTTCCGGCAGGCGCATGCCGAAATGATTGGCCGCCTCGAAAATATCGTTCAAAAGACGGGCTACATTGTCCCGCTCGCGATAACGCGCCATGCCGGCCGCGCACAATGAGGTGTCATGCGGCCAGATGGAGCCGTTGTGATAGGACATGGGGTTGTATCGCGGCTCGCCTTCGGCCAGCGTTCTGATGCCCCAGCCGCTGGCGAAGCGGCTGGAGGACAAATGCGCGGCGACGGCCGCCGCACGTTCCTGGTCCGGCACGCCGCAGTACAGCAGGTGCCCGGCGTTCGACCCGTACACTTCGCAGGGTTGTCCCGCGCCATCGAGTGCCATGGCGTAGTAGTTCATCTGCGGCACCCAGAATTTCTCTTCGATCGCCGCGCGCAGCCGCTGGCTGCGGCGCAACCAGGCTGCTCCCCGTGCCGCGGCGGCATGCCCTTGCGCCAGCGTCGACATCGCCTGCAGCGCGGCGTATGCGTACCCCTGGACTTCGACCACGGCCAGCGGACCGGTGGGGAACCGTCCGCTGGCATGGAACATCGAGTCGTGGCTGTCCTTCCATGCCTGGTTGACCAGTCCGGAAGCCTCGCCCCGGGCATAGTCGAGAAAGCCGATGGGACTGGCATCGAGCCGTCTTTCGATCCATTCCGTCGCGGCCACCAGCGCGTCCCAGATCTCATCGATCAAGGCGCGATCGCCGGTGCGCAGCTGGTAGGCGTGCGCCAGCATCACAAACAGCGGCGTGCTGTCCACGCCGCCGTAATAGCGGCCGAAGGGAACTTCACCGAGCGCCGCCATCTCGCCGCGGCGTGTCTCGTGCATGATCTTGCCTGGCTGCGAGTCCCGAAAACGCGATTCCTCGTGCGCCTGGGTCGAGGCGAGAAATCGCAATACTCCCGCCGCGAGGGTCGGCTCGATCCACAGCGTTTGCAGCGAGGTGATGATGGCATCGCGTCCGAACTGAGTCGCGAACCACGGAATGCCGGCGTACGGATAGGGGCCCGTAGGCAGCATGGTCGTGAGCAGCGTGAGGTCGGCGCGTGATCGGCCGATCCATTGATCGAACAGGCGGCCGGAGGTGGCGATGGCGGCGCCCTGGCGCAGGCGCTCGTGCGTCTGGCGCAACAGCCTCTGCGCCGCCAGTTCGAAGCGCTCGGGAGATGGACGCTCGTCCTCCTCGGCGCCGATCTCCAGCAGCAGTTGCACGCTGGCTCCCAGCCGCAGATCGACCAGGAACTGCGCATCCTGTGCGGAAATGGAGATCGGGGTCAGCGAGAACTCAATCGAAGTCGAGCGCAGCACATCGTCGCGTCCGCGATAGGACAATCGTACCGCGCACTCATCGATGCTGGGGGCCAGGAGGATGCCGCGGGCGCGGCGTACATGCCCCTGCACTTCGAAAATATCGGCGAAGTCGGCTGCGAAGACCAGACTCAGGGGCACCTGGGCATCGTATTCGCTGAAGTTGGTGAGCTTGATTCGTTCATACAGGCGTCCTTGCGACAAAAAGCGGCTGCGCTCGATATGGATCACGCCCTGGGGCAGCGATAGCTCGCCGGTAGCGGCCAGCGGCCGGTTGGTCAGGTGGGCGGTGAAGAGTGTGTTGTCCTCGCTGATGGCGGCTCCAAGCAGGGACGGCTGCCGGCCGGCGATGACCAGTTGGAGGCGTGAGAGGATGCGCGTGTCGTTCATGAACAAGCCATCGCTGCCACCCTGGATGTCGCCGAGCGCATCGGCGAGCAAGAACGTGTCGGCGTCCTTCAGTGTGTACCGCGGCAATAGTCCGCGCAGCGATTCGGATTCATGGGCCGGGTTCATTTGAGGGTTCCGGACGCCAGCGCAGGTTGCTCGGTCAGGTCACGATACGCGACGGCGCAGTGGTCTTCGATGCAGCAGCTGCTCGTACAGGCCGACATAGGCGCACGCCATATTGGCGGCCGTGAAGCGCTGCTCGAAGGCGTTGCGCACACCGCGGCGGTCGATCCGGGAGATGCCGGCGATCGCGGCCAGTGCTTCCTCGACGGAGTCGACGATGAAGCCGCCGACGCCGGGCTCGATGACTTCCGGCACCGAACCGTGGTCCCATGCGATCACCGGCGTACCGCAGGCCATCGATTCGATCATCACCAGTCCGAAAGGCTCTGGCCAATGAATGGGAAACAGCAACGCGAACGCGTTGCCCAGGAATTCCGATTTGCACTCGTCCCTGATTTCACCGACGAACTCGATGCTGGGATCATCGAGCAGCGGCTTGACGACCGACTCGAAATAGACCTTGTCGACGGCATCGACCTTGGCCGCGATCTTCAGCGGCATGCCCGCGAGCTGCGCCAATCGGATCGCCAGGTCAGGACCCTTTTCAGGAGAAATTCGTCCCAGGAAGGCCAGGTAGCCGCCGGCCGGCCGTTCGCAGAAGTCGAAATGGCTCGACGGCACCCCATGCGGCACGGTCGCCACCCAATTCGCCGATGGGAGCGGTGCGCGCTGGCGGTTGGAGATCGATACCAGTGCATAGTCGGGCCAGCGCTGGTACACGCCCGGCAAGTCCTTCAAGTCCAGGCGGCCGTGCAAGGTGGTCACGGTCTGTGCGGCGTGCTGCTCGAACAGCGGGAAGTGCAGCATGTCCACGTGGAAATGCAGGATGTCGAATTCATCGGCGCAGCGCCGCACCTCATGCAGCATGCACAAATGCGCGGCGAAGTCCGATTGCAATGGGGCCTCGTCCAGCCGCATCGCCTGGTCGCGGACGGCCACCAGGCTGGCGCTGGTGCAGGCGTCGCCCGCGGCGAACAAGGTGACTTCATGTCCCAGGTCGATCAAGGCATTGCACAGGTGCGCAACGACCCGTTCCGTTCCTCCATAGAGCTTCGGCGGAACAGCTTCGTAAAGCGGCGCGATTTGGGCGATTCTCATGCAAAGCATCAAACGCGGGCGTCAGGGCGAAAGTTTCTCGGCGAACCGATTCCTGCGCCGCCTGTCGCGCATTCTTCGATGGAGCCGCCCACCGCGAGGGTAAACCTCACATCAGGCGCGAGGCTGTGGTCCGTTACGGACGCCTACGGGACTGTTCTTCCGACGGGCAGCGGCGCGAGGCGGCAGCCAGACGAGGACAGGCGGCTCAATGGTGAAGCGGGTAGCCCGATTGTGAGGACAGCAGCACGGCGGTCCGACGGCAAAGATGGAGGGAACGGACAGGCGGCGCGGCGGGGCGGGCAGGACGGCGGGAAAAGTCTGCTTGATCGGGTGGAACCCTGGGAGGCGCTTGGCGTTGTTCGACAACGCGGCGAGTTCGATCGCGAATGGGCCCCGGGGCTCGAGCCAGCGGGCCGATCGACATTCCACCGTGATGAATCTTTCACCGCACTTCATTTGCAGGAGACCCAAAATGACACAGTGCCAGGAAATAATGAAGCGTGATATCGAATGCCTGACTTCCGCCGATGCTGCGCATCACGCCGCCAGCAGGATGCGGGATCAGAACATCGGCTTTCTACCGGTGTGCGACGACGAGATGAAAGTCCTGGGTACCGTCACGGATCGTGACATCGCCATCCGGCTGGTGGCCGAACAACGTCCCCTGGACACCACGGTCGATCAAATCATGACGCGCGAGATCGTCGCCTGCCGGCCCGACGACGACATCAGCGACGCCCAGGAGTTGATGGGCGAGCATCGCAAGTCGCGCATCATGTGCGTCGATGACGACGGCATGCTGGTCGGCATCATCAGCTTGTCGGATCTGGCGCATCTGGACGGCGGCAGCGCGGCCATTACGCTCAACGAGGTGAGCCGGCGCGAAACGCGAAACGAGGTACGCCTATAGAGGTTGCCAGGAAGTCATGGCCGTATTCCTGCTCGAGGTGGGATGATCATGCGTTTCGAACTCAGCAGTCCCGCCTTCGCCGAGGGCAGCACGATTCCCAGGCGATACACCGGCGACGGCGAGAATCTCTCGCCGCCGCTGCGGTGGTCCGGGGCACCATCGCAAACGCGCAGCTTTGCCTTGTTGTGCGAAGATCCCGACGCCCCGACGGGAACGTTCCGACATTGGGCGGTGGGCAACATTCCGGCACACGAGAACGGCTTGCCCGAGGCAATCGGTACGCGGCCAGCGGCGCGCTATCGATTCGCCCGCAACGATTTCGGCCATTCGGCCTACGATGGACCCGCGCCGCCCGAGGGACATGGCCTGCATCACTATTACTTCCGGCTGGTTGCCCTGGACACCGATGAGATCGATGTCTCGCCCGACAGCAGCGCAGACATGTTGTGGCGCATCGTGGAACCCCACATTCTGGCGCAGGCGATAATGATCGGTACCTACCAGCGCTGAGCCGGTACCTGCCAGATGGATATCGAGGCGCCGCCCGCGCCGGTTGCAGCGGCGGATCCTCCTGGCGTGAAAATCAGGGTAAATCCGGGCAGTCCGGCATCAAGTCGGCGAGGCATGTGTCGATAACGGAAATACAAGCTTCCGGAGTGTATGCATGCAGGACCACGCGCTCGCCGATCAGGCAGAGTATGTACTTCCCGATGACGAAGTCATCATTACCCACACCGACGCCAGCAGCCACATCACCTACGCGAATTCCGCCTTTCTGAAAAGCAGCGAGTTCACGATCGAGGAATGCCTCGGCCAGCCGCAGAACATCGTTCGACATCCCGATATGCCGCGAGAAGTATTTGCGGATCTATGGGCGACGATCCGCAGCGGAGAGCCATGGGTCGGTATCGTCAAGAACCGGCGCAAGCATGGCGGATTCTATTGGGTGCGGGCGAACATCACGCCCATCATGGAAAAAGGCGCGATCGTCGGCTATCTGTCGGTGCGAGTGAAACCTACCAACGAAGAAGTAAGGGGCGCGCAGGAATTCTATTCGCGGCTGCGCTCGGGTCGCGCCGGGTCTCGCGCCTTGCGCAGCGGAAAGATCGTCGATACGAGCTTCATCGGAGGCTGGCGCAGGCGATGCCGGCCGACGCTCGGCGGTGGCGCCTGGCTGGTCCTGGGCGCGCTGTTCGCGTTGTTCGCCGCCGTCGTGGCGGCATCGCTGGGCGGGCAGTCGGGCCTGGCCGCGGCGGCCGGCCTGGGCGGCATGCTGCTGGTGGTGGCGAACCTGCTTTACATTCAGCGCAGCATCGTGCGGCCGCTGCGCCTGATGCACAGCATCGCGATCAGGATCATTGGCGGCGATACCGCGTGCCGCTTCCCCGAGGCGGGCGATGGCGAGCTCGACCGGCTGGCGAAAATACTCAATCAGGTCTGCATCAAAATCGACGGCGTGCTGAAGGATACGCAGCACGAAATCGGCAGCATGCGCGGCGGAGCGGCCGAGGTGGTCGACGCCAACACGAACCTGTCCCATCGCACGAGCGTGCATGCGGCGAACATAGAAGAGACCGCGTCGTCGCTGGGACAACTCACGGCCGCTGTGAACCGCAATACGCTCAGCGCCCATCAGGCAACGAAGCTCGCGCTGGACGCCTCCCAGGCCACCGTTCGCGGCCGGGACGTGGTGGGGCAGGTGGTCTCGACCATGAACGGTATTTCCAGCGCGTCGCGCAAGATCAACGACATCGTCGGGATCATCGATGATCTGGCATTCCAGACCAACCTGCTGGCGCTGAACGCCGCCGTCGAGGCCGCCCGGGCGGGCGAGCAAGGCCGCGGATTCGCCGTTGTGGCACAGGAAGTGCGTCATCTGGCGCAGCGTTCGGCGACGGCGGCCAAGGAGATCGGTTCCTTGATCTCGGCTTCGGGTGAAACGGTGCAAAGCGGGACCAAGCTGGCGAACCAGGCGGAAGCAGCGATGAGCGAGGTGGTGTCTTCGGTGGCCCAGGTGACGGACGTCATTGCGCAGATCGACGCCTCCAGCCGGGAGCAGGCGAGCGGCATCGAGCAGATCAATCGGTCGATGGCACATATGGACGAGATCACGCAGCAGGATGCGCAGATGGCCGGTAGCCTGCTGGAAACCGCGCAGCGCTTGGAGCAACAGTCGAATCAAGTGCTGACGGCGGTTTCCGCATTCTCGCTGCTGGCCGCTGCCGGCCAGTCCCCCTCCGCTTCGACTCCCGCCGCCATGCATCGGGCCAGCCGGAATCCGGGCGTCAAGCATCGTCGCGCCGCGTAGCGCGCAGGGCGGCGCGCACCGCCGGGGCGGCCGGATGGCGCGACGCAGTCGCGAGCCTGCGTCGCAACGCTGGCTCGCGTAGACATACTCACGCACCAGGCCGCCTCAAAAAGTACGAATTCACGCCGGCCCGCCCGAAGGCGATGATGGCGCACGGGTGATAGCGGGACCGGCCCATGGGATTGCCGTCGACGGCTTGGCTTGGTACGCCGCTGGCGAATGCGGTGCTGCTGGGCATGCTTGGTGTTTACGCTGGCGGGGGCACGCTCAGCGATGCCCACGGCATTGCGCGCTCGCGCAATGTCGTGGTGGATCAGGCGCGCCTCGCCGCGGCGGACGCCGAGCCGCACAACTGGTTCACGACCGGACGCACGTTCGCGGAGGAACGCTTTTCGCCGCTGGCGCAGATTCATGCCTCCAACGTGGCGCAGCTAGGCGTGGCCTGGCAGTACGATTTGCATACGCAGCGAGGGCTGGAGGCGACCCCGGTGGTGGTGGACGGAGTGCTGTTCACCAGCAGCGCCTGGAGCAAGGTCCATGCATTGGATGCGCGCACCGGCAAGCCGCTGTGGTCGTTCGATCCTGGCGTGCCGGCGGCCTGGGCCGGCAAAGGCTGCTGCGATGTGGTCAATCGCGGCGTAGCGCTGTGGCGCGGCAAGGTCTATGTCGGCACGTTCGATGGGCGGCTGATCGCGCTCGATGCCGCGAGCGGTCACGTTGCGTGGCAGCAGGACACGATCATCGATCGCTTGCGCTCCTATACCATCACCGGCGCGCCGCGGATTGCGTCGGGCAAGGTCGTGATCGGCAATGGCGGCGCGGAAGGCGGCGTACGTGGGTATGTGACAGCCTATGACGCAGACAGCGGCGCGTTTGCCTGGAGGTTCTTCACCGTTCCGGGGGACCCGGCGCAGCCGATCGAGCATCCGGAGCTGGAGTTGGCCGCCAGGACCTGGGATCCGCAGAGTCGCTGGGAGGCGGGGGGAGGTGGCACGGCCTGGGATTCGATGGCCTACGACGCCGAGCTGAATCTGCTCTATGTGGGCACCGGCAATGGCAGCCCGTTCCCGATCGCGCTGCGCAGCCCACGCGGCGGCGACAATCTGTTCCTGGCCTCGATCCTGGCGATCGATCCTGACACCGGGCGGCTGGTGTGGCACTACCAGACGACGCCTGGCGAGTCCTGGGATTACACGGCCGTGCAGCACATGATCCTGGCCGATATCCAGCTCGAAGGCCGCCAGCGCAAGGTGCTGATGCAAGCGCCGAAAAATGGCTTCTTCTATGTGCTCGACCGCCGCACGGGCGAGTTGCTGTCGGCGCAAAAATACGTCCGCGTGACCTGGGCCAGCCATGTGGACCTGCGCAGCGGCCGCCCGGTGCCGAGCGGCCAGGCCGACTATGCGCAGCAAGCCAGGCATGTCGCACCGGGTCCTTTCGGTGGTCATAACTGGCAGCCGATGGCGTTCAGTCCGCACACCGGACTGGTCTACATCCCCACCATCGAGCGCAGCGCCTATTACGCCTTGGATCGCAACTATCGTTACGCGCCAGGGTTGGCCGTCAACACCGGCCGCTCGCTGGCCGACGAATCGACCGCACAGCAGCGCGACGGGGTCACGTTGACGAGCCGAGGCGCGCTGAAAGCCTGGGACCCGGTGTCGCAGCGGGAAGTATGGCGTGTCGATTATCCCTGGTTCTATAACGGCGGCTTGCTGGCGACGGCGGGCAACCTGGTCTTCCAAGGTACGACCGATGGCTACCTGAAAGCCTATGCCGCCGATAGCGGACGCTTGCTGGCCGAGGTGTTCGTCGGCACCAGCATCATGGCCGCGCCCATGAGCTATGCCATCGACGGCGTTCAATACATCGCCGTGCTGGCCGGATACGGCGGCGCGGCATGGAACGACTATCCACCCGGCTCGGCGGCGCTCAAGTATGGCAATGCCGGGCGCCTGCTGGCTTTCCGCCTCGGCGGCAAGAAAGTGCCGGTGCCGCCTGAAATCGACGAGGTGGCGAATATGGCGTGCGGCGCTCCTGCGCCGCTGTGGCGTCGCGCCGCGCGCAGAGCGCAGCCTGCGGCGAGCGCCTGGTGCCGCACCTGGGATTTCAAGTCTGTGCGCTCAGCGACAGTCCCGGAACACGATGCAGTTCCCGTGAAATCTGCGCACTGATTTCCTGCAACACCGCCAGCCGCTCGCGTACCAGTCTGGCGCGGGAAATTTTTTTCGAATGACTGGAGCTGTTGAGTGCGGCGACGACACGACGTCCTGCGTCGAAGATCGGCACGGCGACGGATACGACGCCGTACGCGAGTTCATCCTCGACCGCTGCATAG
Organism: Steroidobacter denitrificans; assembly: GCA_040395055.1. Lineage (GTDB taxonomy): Bacteria > Pseudomonadota > Gammaproteobacteria > Steroidobacterales > Steroidobacteraceae > Steroidobacter > Steroidobacter denitrificans_A. The sequence continues at coordinate 21,430 of JBEBRC010000009.1, read as the reverse complement.
CCGCAATGCCGGCACTCGTCGATCAGTTCGATCAGTTTCTTGCGATCGGTCACCGTGCGATCGGTCAAGGCATCGAGCGTCGTCTGCTCGAAATACGCCTGCAGGCGCTCGGCGCCCAGGCCAGCCAGCAGTACCCGTCCCATGGACGTCGGATACGCCGGAAGGCGGCTGCCGACGTGCGCCTCCAGTCTCATCAGCGTGCGCACCGAGGTGCGTGCGATGTACACGATCTGCGTTCCGTCGAGAACCGTGAGCGCGGCCGAGTCGCCGGTTCGACTGGCCAGGTCTTCCAGGTACGTCTTGGTCAACAACTCGATATTCATCGAGTCCAGGTAGGCGGCGCCCAGTTCCAGCACCTTTGGCCGCAGCAGGAAGTTTCGCCCCGACTGCATGACGTAGCCCAGCTCAGCCAACGTCAGCAGGCAGCGCCTGGCCGTGGCGGCGGGTAGGCGGGCGCGAAGCGCGATTTCGCTCAAGGTCAGGGAAGGCGATTCATGCGTGAACGAACGGATGACGGCCAGTCCTTTGGCGAGGCCACCCATCGCTTCGCGTCGAGCCGGCAATTGGCGAGGTTTCATCGCGTCACCTTATTTCGCTATCCGAACGATTGGAAGGGAAAACGACCGTTCAGCGGCCGCTCCTTGACACTGCAACAAGGGCAAATCATTATATTCGTATATCGTAATATATTTCGATAAGCGAAAAAATAAAATCGCAGGTTCAAGATGAAAATTGGATCGCAGGCGCATCGCGCATCGGCCATTTCCACTTCGAACGAGGAAACGATCCTGGTGCGTGGACGGGACTTGTGCCGCGAACTCATCGGCGGCATCACCTTCACGGATCAGGTGTGGCTGCTGGTCACGGGAGATCTGCCCAGCGACGCCCAGCGGCGCGTGCTCGATGCCACGCTGGTGGCGATCGCCGAACACGGAATGGTGCCCAGCGTGCAAGCGAGCCGCATGACCCTGGCGTCCGCGCCGGAGGCGCTGCAAGGCGCGGTCGCCGCCGGCATTCTCGGTTGCGGCTCGGTGATCCTCGGTGCCTCGCAGGCCGCCGGGCATCTGTTGCAGGCGGTCGTGACGCGTGCCGGGCCCGCTCCCTCCTCGAATGCCCCGTCCTCGAACGCCTCCTTGAGCGCCGCAGCGGCCAGTGTCGTCGTCGAGTATCGCGATGCGGGACGTTCGATTCCCGGCTACGGGCATCCGTTACACAAGGACTATGATCCACGCGCGCGCCGCTTGATCGAAATCGGCGCACAAGCGGGCATCCGCCGATCCTTCGCCGAGGCCGCGCTGGCCATCGAGCGTATCCTTCCCGATCTCATCGGCAAGCCGCTTGCGATGAATGTCTCCGGCGCCATTCCGGCGGTCCTGCTCGATGCCGGCTATCCGCTGCTGGCGCTCAAAGGGGTGCCGATCCTGGCGCGCACCGCGGGTTTGATTGCGCATCTGCTCGAGGAGCAGACGCGTCCCATTGGTTTCGTGTTGGCACACGCCGCGGCATCGGCCATCGACTACGATGGCGCCGCAGCCGACGGCTTCGCCGGTCGCGACCCGTAGCGTACGGCCATGCGATCCGTCCTCTCCGGCATTCGTATCGTGGAGCAAGGCACCTTCATTACCGGTCCCTGCGCCGGGATGATGCTGGCGGATCTCGGTGCGGATGTCATCAAAGTGGAAAGCCCTGCCGGCGATCCGTATCGCAGCTATCAAGGCGAGCAGTTCTCGCCGCATTTCCAAGCCTACAACCGCAACAAGCGCAGCGTCGCGCTGGACCTCCACGCTGCCGAGGATCGCGATGTCTTCGACGGTTTGATCCGCAATGCGGATGTCTACATCCAGAACTTCCGCCCGGGAACGGCGCAGCGCCTGGGCGCCGGCGCGCCGCGGCTGCAGCAACTGAACCCGCGCTTGATCTATTGCTCCATCAGCGGCTTCGGCGCCGATGGTCCGTATGCCGATCGCCCCAGCTACGATTCGGTGGCCCAGGCGCTGAGCGGCTTCCTGAGTGTAGTGGTCGATCCGGACCGGCCACGATTCCTGGGGCCGGCGCTGGCCGATGCCATCACCGGCCTGTATGCCGCGCACGGTGTGCTCGGCGCACTGTTCGAGCGTGCGCGCACCGGTCGTGGTTGCCTGGTCGAAATCTCGATGCTGGAGGCGATGGCTCATTTCTCGGTGGAGCCGTTTGCCGCCTTCTTCGCCTTGAACCAGGTGCCGACATCCGACGATCGGCCACGTCTGGCCCAAGCCTACATCCTGCGCACGGCGGACGGTGAACTGATCGCCGTTCACCTGTCCTCGCTGGAGAAATTCTGGCAGGGACTGACCAGGGCGGTGGCTTCGGATCGACTGAACGCCGACGAGCGATTTCGCACGCGCCAGGGCCGAATCGATCACTACGGCAGTCTGGCCGTGGAACTGGATGCCTTGTTCGTACGGTATCCACTTTCGTACTGGCGCGAGCGGCTGGGCCAGAACGACGTGCCGTTCGCGCCGATCCACGGCATCGATGAGGTGGTGAACGATCCGCAGGCGCGCCATCTGGGCTTGATCGTGCCGGTCGAACCGGCGCATGGCGGCGCGCATGCGGTTAGGCCGGCGATCCGGTTCGATGGCAAGCGGGCGACACGGGTCACGAGCGCGCCGCTGCTGGATGAGCATGGAACGGCGATCCGCCGGCAGCTCGCCGAGGAAATGCGCTGGCCAGTCGTATGAGGTGATCGAATCGTTCGCGGGTACGGGCTCGGGCTCGCCGCCATCGTCGATCAGGGGTCATCAGGGTAATCATCAGGGGTGGCTGAAGATGAAAACGAACCTGGACCGTTTCATGCTTGCAGGTGCCTCGGCCTTGTTGTGGGTAGTAGTACCCGCAAGCCTGGCCCAAGCCCAGGCCCAGATCGAGGCCCAGGCAACCCAGGCAACTCAAGCAACCCAGGCGGCGCCGGCAGGCGAGGCGATCCAGGTGGCCCAGGCCCAGCCAAGCCAGGCAGTGCGGGCGCCACGCGATGGCGTGGCGGCCAGCCTCGAGGAAATCGTGGTCACGGCGCGCAAGCGAGACGAATCCTCGCTGGACGTCCCGGTCGCGATCAATGTCTTCACCGCCGCGGACATCGAGGCCGCGGGCATCGAGCGGCCGCAGGATTTCATCGACCTGACGCCCAACATGAGCCTGGTACAGACCCAGAACCAGGGCACATCGTTCGTGACCGTGCGCGGCATTTCCCAGGCACGCAACAGCGAGCCGTCGGTGGCGGTGCTGATCGATGGCGTCCTGATGGCCAACCCCTCACAGTTCAACCAGGAGCTGGTGGACATCGAAAGCATCCAGGTGCTCAAGGGACCTCAGGGAGCCTTGTATGGCCGCAACGCGATCGGCGGCGCGATCATCATCAACACCAAGCCACCCAGCGACACCTTCGAAAGCGACATCACGCTCGGCTACGATTCCGGACCAGGGTACAAAGCGCGAGCCAGCCTCAGCGGGCCGCTGGCCGGCGCACTGAAGTACCGCGCCACCGTGTCCTACCTGGATACGGATGGTTATATCGACAACGCGTTCCTGGGCGAGGAGGCCGATCCATTTCGCGACCTGTCGGCGCGCCTGCGATTCCTGTACGAACCATCGAGCGCATTCAGTGCCGACCTGCGCTTCAATGCCTCGCAGGTGGATACGCAGGCCCTGTATTTCAACATCACCGAGAGCGTCAACGACACCAGCCTGCCGGTGCGCGTCAACAACGCAGGTGTCAACGAGCGGGACATGTACGGCGTGTCCCTGAAGCTCGACTACCGCAGCGCGGCCGGCACGCTGACGTCCGTCACGGCGTACGACACGCTGAAGGAGATGCTGACCGGGGACCAGTTCGATTTTCTTCCGATTCCTGAATCGGTCCTGTTCCAGTTCTTCGGTGCCGATCAGGCGCAACACCAGTATCTGGACGTCAAGGCGCTCAGCCAGGAGTTGCGCTTCACCTCGCCTGCCGAGCGTCGGGTACGCTGGATCGCAGGCGCCTATGCCATAGCGACCGATCGCTTCATTTCCACCGGCAACGTTTTCGATCTCGGAACGGGTGTGGTGCCTGAAGTGCGACGCACCCCGCTGCCGCTTTTCGCTCCCCAGTTCACTTACCTGGCCGACGACCAGGACAATTTCGCCTGGGCGGTCTTCGGCAACGTGGATATCGATCTGACGCAAAAGCTCGAGATGTCGATGGCGGTTCGCTACGATCGCGATCGGCGAGAGAACGTGACCAGGACGCCGGCACAGTTCATTCCGGAGGCGCTGGTCGGGGTCGCGTTCCCGGGACAGGTGCGCAAGGAGACTTGGGACGAATGGCAGCCCAAGCTCACGCTGCGCTACAAGCCGACGCAGGATTCGACGCTGTACCTGGGCTACAGCCGCGGCTTTCGCAGTGGCGGGTTCAATCAAACGGGCGTCGGGGCGGCCGGTATCGCCGGCATCGGCGATCTGTTCGATGCCGAAGTGGCAGATACCTACGAAGCCGGCGCCAAGGCCGAATTCCTCGAGCGCCGATTCGGTGCCAACCTGAGCGTGTACCACACCCGTGCCAAGGGCTCCTACTTCTTCGTGTTCGATCCGAATACCAGCACCCAGAACCTGGGCAACCTCGATCGTGTCGACTACCAGGGCGCCGAACTCGAGCTGCGGGCGCTGCTTGCGGAGGGATTCGATGCCTATCTCGGTATCGGCTACACGGACAGTGAAATCAAGCGCTCGAACCGCGCGGCAGAGGATGTCGGCAACCAGGCGCCGCTGGTGTCGAAGTACGGCATCAACCTGGGATTGCAGTATCGCCGCAATCTCAACGCGACCCTGAGCGCATTTGCGCGCGCGGACCTTGAGGCGATCGGGCCGACCTGGTTCTATCCCGACAACTTCACCGAGCGCGACGCGCTGCAGCTGCTGAACCTGCGCCTGGGGCTCGACGGCGAGGCCTGGTCCGCCACGGTGTGGGCGCGGAATATCACCGATGAGGAATACAACGCGGAATGGTCGCCCGGACCCCAGTTCTTTCCCAGTCCCGGCTACAGCAACAACTTCGTATTCAAGGCGCTGCCGCGGCGCTGGGGTGTCGACCTGAAGTATCGGTTCTAGGTCGACGGCGAAAGCATGTCACGAGGAGCATGAGCATGGCCAGCATCCACAAGTTGCCGTCGCGGTTGCATCACACCGCGTACGTGTCCAGGAATCTCGAGGAGACGCGAAAATTCTACGAGGAGGTCATCGGCCTGCCGTTGATCGCGACCTGGTGCGAGTCCGATCTGCTGTTCGGCGCGCAGCGGACCTATTGTCATGTGTTCTTCGGCCTCGGCGACGGCGGCGCGCTGGCGTTCTTCCAGTTTGCACGCCCGGAGGACCAGGAGTTGTTCGGCCCCAGGATGCCGCAAACTCCATTCCACCACATTGCGCTCAAGGTGGAAGCGGAGGTACAGAAGGCCATCGAGCAGCGCTTGCGCGCGGCCGGGTTCACGGAGCCGAACATGTACGTGCTGGAGCACGGCTACTGCCGATCGGTGTATGTGGTGGATCCCAACGGCATGGTGGTCGAGTTCACGCTCGATACCCCAGAGGTGGAACAGATCAACGAAGCCCGCCGCGCCGATGCCCATGCCGAGTTGAAGCGCTGGCTGGCCGGGGATCACACTTCCAACAACCTGTTCCGTTGAAGAGGGCGAGTCGTTGAAGACCAGCACGCAGCGGATCCTGACCACGCACGTCGGCAGCCTGCCGCGCTCCCAGGCGGTGACCGACGTATTGTTCGCACGCGATCGCGGCGCGGCACTCGATGAGGGGGCGGCGAGGACGATCCTCTGCGAGGCGGTCAAGGACGCCGTTCACCGCCAGATCGACAGTGGGGTGGACGTGGTGAGCGACGGCGAGATGAGCAAGATCAGCTACGCCACGTACATCAAGGATCGACTGACGGGATTCGCCGGCGATACCCAGCGCGAGCCGGGACAGGATCTGGTCGATTTCCCGCGCATCCTCGAGCGGCTGGCCGAGAGCGGCGCCACCGCCAAGTACGCCCGGCCGCGCTGCGTCGGCGAGATTCGAGTACGCAGCCTGCGACCCGCCGCCACCGATGTGCAGAACCTGCAGCGGGCGGCGCTGGGCTCGGCGGCGGCGGAAGCCTTTCTCAATGCCGCATCCCCGGGCGTGATCGCATTGTTCCAGCCCAACGAGCACTATGCGACGCAGGACGATTACCTGGAAGCCGTCGCCGAGGGAATGCGCGCCGAGTACGAATTGATCGCGGGCGCCGGGCTGCTGCTCCAGATCGACGCGCCGGACCTGGCGATGGGCCGGCACACGATGTACCGCAACCACAGCATCGAGTCGTTCCTGAACCGTGCGGCGCAGCACGTCGAAGTGTTGAATCATGCGCTGCGCAACGTGCCGGCCGATCGCGTGCGCATGCACGTGTGCTGGGGGAACTACGAAGGCCCTCATCATCACGATATTGCGCTGGAGCGGATACTGCCGATCGTGCTCAAGGCGAAAGTGGCCGGGCTGCTGATCGAGGGCGCGAACCCGCGCCATGAGCACGAGTGGGCGGTGTTCGGCGACATCGAGCTGCCGCAGGACAAGATCCTGATTCCGGGGGTGATCAGCTCCACCACGAACTACATCGAGCATCCGCTGCTGGTCGCACAGCGCATCGGCCGCTATGCCGACCTGGTCGGCCGCGAGCGGGTCATTGCGGGCAGCGACTGCGGCTTCGGCACGTTCGCCGGCTTCGGTCCGGTCGATCCGGACGTGGCCTACCTCAAGTTGAATGCCCTGGCCCAGGGCGCTCGGATCGCTTCCGATCGGCTTTGGGGCAGGCGCTGATGTCGACCGGCCGGTGCCTCACATCGAGACGCAGGAGCGATTGATCGAGGTGCGCGGCGCACGCCTGCGCGTGCGTACCCTCGGCCATGGTCCGGCGGTGCTGTTGCTCCACGGCTGGACGCTGGATCTGGACATGTGGCGCGGACAGTTCTCGGCGCTGGCAGGATGGCGGCTGATCGCGTTCGACCGGCGAGGATTCGGGCTGTCCACGGGCGTGCCCGGGATCGAGCAGGACCTGTCCGATATCGATCAGGTGCTGGCGGCGCTGGACATCGAACGGGTGGCGATCGTCGGCATGTCGCAGGGCGCCCGGATCGCTTTGCGCTGGGCGATCGGGGCGGCGCAACGAACTTCCTGCCTGGTGCTCGACGGACCGCCTCGCGAACGCTCGCCCGCGCACGGCGGCGCGCCGGACGAGATTCCGCTGGCGAGCTATCGCGAACTGGTCGCGCACCAGGGCATCGAGGCGTTCCGCAAGCTATGGCTGCAGCAGCCATTCATGCGCCTGCATACCTCGGACCCGGCCACGCATGCATTGCTGCAACAGATCGTCGGGCGCTACCCGGGGCTCGATCTGCTGGTGGATGATATGCTCGAGCCGTTGCGCGTTGCCGATCTGCGCCGCTTGGATGTGCCGGTGCTGGTCATCAACGGTGAATACGATTCGGATGAGCGCCGCGCCGCGGGCGCGCAGCTGGCGTGCTGGCTGCCGAACGCGCGCCTGGCGCTCATTGCGCGCGCGGGCCATTTCCCGAATCTCGACAATCCGGTTGCCTATAATCGGCGGCTGACGGAATTCCTCGATTCGCAGGCAGCGCAAGCGAGGGTTGAATAACACTATTTTGGAGTCCCCATGCAGAGCAGAGTCGGTGTCATCGTTGGCAGCCTGCGCCAGGCCGCCTTCACCCGCCAGCTGGCCCGTGCCTTGCCATCGCTGGCACCGCCCTCGCTGACGCTGGTGGAAATCGGCATCGGCGACTTGCCCTTGTACAACGAGGATCTGGAAACCGCGGCGCCGCCTGCCGCCTGGACCGCGTTCAGGAATGCGGTCGCGGCCTGCGACGCGATCCTGTTCGTCACCCCCGAATACAATCGCAGCATCCCCGGCGCGCTCAAGAATGCACTCGACGTCGGATCGCGCCCCTGGGGCAAGAGCGTCTGGAACGACAAGCCTGGAGCGATCATCAGCCTGACGCCGGGCGCGCTGGGGGCGATGGCGGCAAACCATCATCTGCGCCAGGTACTGGTGGCGCTGAATCTTGCGGCCATGCCGCATCCGGAAGCCTATATCCCTGCGGCGGCGACCTTGTTCGACGAGGAGGGAGCCTTGAAGAACGCCCAGACACGCCAGTTCCTGAGCGACTTCATGCGCTCGTTCGCCACCTGGGCCGGGCGCTGGCGCACGCACGGATGAAAGGTCCTGCCATTCCTCCCTTCTATGCCGGCGAAATCGGACGCCGTGCCGCGGTGCGTGCGCGTGCCGGACTACCGGTATTCCCGATGCACTTCGGGCAGCCGAGCGCCGGGGCGCCGCGGGCGGCGATCGACGCCGCCCATCGTGTCCTGGACGCCGATGCGCTGGGCTATTGGGAGTCGGTCCCGTTGCGGGAAAGCCTGTCCGCGCACTATGCCCGCACCTATGGCGTCCAGGTCGCGCCCGATCGCATCCTGCTGACCGCGGGGGCCAGCGCCGGACTGGTGACGGCGTTCAGCGCCTTGTTCCGGCCGGGAGACCGGGTCGCCCTGATACGGCCCGGCTATCCGGCGTATCGCAATACGTTGCGCGCGCTGGGGCTGGTGCCGGTGGAGATCCCCTGCACCCGCGAGCGACATTATCGACCCACTGCCGAACTGCTGGCGGCGATCGATCCCGCACCGGCGGGGTTCGTGCTGGCCAGCCCCGCCAATCCCACCGGCGCGATGGTGGACGAAGACGAACTGGCGGCCTTTGCCAGCGTCTGCCGCGAGCGCGGCATTCAGCTGATCTCGGACGAGATCTACCACGGCATCACCTTCGGCGGCCGGGCCGTGAGCGCGCTGGAGTGCGATCAAGGCGCAATCGTCATCAACAGCTTCTCCAAGCTGTACCGCATGCCGGGGTGGCGGCTGGGATGGATGGTGGTGCCGCAGGACCATGCGGCAGCCATCAGCGATTACTTGATGAACATGTTCCTGACGCCTTCGACCCTGGCGCAGCATGCCGCGCAGGTGGCGATGACGCAGCATGAGGACTTGGAGCATTGGGTCCGGATCTATGCGCGCAATCGCGCGCGCCTGCTGGAGGGCTTGTCGGCCATGGGCATCACCGGCGTCGCTGAGCCGGACGGCGCCTTTTATCTGTACGCGGACATCGGCCATTTGACCAACGACAGCCTGGAGTTCTGCGTGCGCGCGATCGAGGAGATCGGCGTCGGCCTGGCGCCCGGCATCGACTTCGATCCCGAGGACGGGCATCGCTTCATCCGCTTTTCGTTCGCCGTCTCGCCGCAGGAGATCGAGCAGGTGATCGAGCTGTTGGGGAACTGGCTGCCGACCTATCGACGGTAGGCGGCAGGCGAGGGTGCGCGACGCGGCGGGTGATGTCGGCGATGCCGAGACGCGCAGCGCGCCGGAGTCCAAGTGGAGGTCTCCGGGCGGGCCGCGGCATCGATCCGAACTTAAAAAGGCATCAGCCAGGGAACGATCGCGACGCTGACTACCAGCGCGAGCACCGTAAAGGGGACGCCGACCTTGACGAAATCGCCGAACCGATAATCGCCCGGACCGACCACCAGCGTATTCACGGGCGAGGAGACGGGGGTCATGAAGGCACACGATGCCGCGAGCGCGACGATCATGGCGAACGGATAGGGCGATGCCTGCATGGCCTCGCCCACGCTCAGTGCAATGGGCGCCATCAGCACCGCAGTGGCGGTATTGGAGATGAACAAACCCATCGAGGCGGTGATGACGAACAACGCCGCCAGCACGATTCGCGGACTGGCGTCCCCGGCCACTCCCAACAATGCGCTGGCGGCGAGATCGACGCCGCCTGTCTGTTGCAGTGCCAGCGAGAACGGCAGCATGCCTGCGATCAGCACGATGCTCTGCCAGTGGATCGAGCGATAGGCACTGTCGAGATCGACGCAACCGAGCATCCCCATCAGCAAGCATCCGATCAGCGCCGCCTGCACGTGAGGCACGACGCCGGTGACCATCAGTATGATGACGGCGGCCAGAGACAGCAGGGCGTGCGGCGCCCGCGTGGCGGCCGGAACGACGTCGTCGATCTCGGCCGGCAGCTCCAGGACGATCATTGAGCCGCCGTCCGAGCGCAGCCGGCGGATCTGTTTCCAGCGGCCGATGAGCAGCAGCGTATCGCCGAGCTGCAGCTTTTCCTGGAACAGGTGCTTGCCGTATGCCACGCCGCTGCGTCGCATGCCGACCACCGTCAAGCCATATTGCGTGCGGATACGGGCCTCGATGATGGTCCTGCCGATCAGCCGGGAGTCCGCCGGAACCATGACTTCGACCATGCCGATTTCCTGGGACTGATCCGCGAAATAGCTCCCCGAGAGCGGTAGTTTCCGCAGCTCGAAACGGCGGCACAGCGCATCGACGTCGAGCGCGGCAGGACTCAGGTCCAGGAACAGGACGTCGCCGGCATGCAGCGTCGTGGTCGCTTCGGCGCGGATGACTCGATTGGCGAACTGGCCGCTGCGTTCGATGGCGACGATGTTTGCCCCAGCCGAGCCTCGAAGATCCAGATCCTGCAGTGTTTTGCCGATCAATGGCGAGCGCAGCGTCACTTGCAGCCGATGCTCCCGTTCGGCCAGGCCGTACTCCTGGATCCATTCCGACAGGCGCGGCCGATGTCGATCCAGCGCCGCCGCCGGCGCCGATCTTGCGAGCCAGCGGCGGGCCACGAGCATGTAGGCGATACCCAGCGCCAGCAGCGGCAAGCCGAAGGGCGTGACACTGAACAGATGAAAGCCCTCGTGGCCGCGCCGGATGAGTTCGGTGTTGACCACCAGGTTCGGCGGCGTACCGATGAGCGTCATCATGCCGCTGAACAGCGCCGCAAAGCTCAGCGGCATCATCAGCCGGCTGGGAGCGATGCCGGCGGTGCGCGCGATGCGCAGCACGATCGGGATGAAAATCGCCACCACCGCAGTCGAGCTCATCACCGAGCCGATGATGGCGACGACGATCATCAACAGCACGACCAGCCGCGTCTCGCTGTGCGCCGAACGCGACATCAGCCAGTCGCCCAGCCGCTGGGCGATCCCGGTGCGCACCAGGCCTTCGCCGAGCACGAACAGCGCCGCGATCAGCACGATGCTTGGATCGGCGAATCCCGCCAACGCCTCGCTCATGCCGATCACTCCGGTGAGGGGCAGCGCCGTCATCATCAACAGCGCCACCGCATCCATGCGCGGCCTGCCGAGGGCAAACATCACGACCGCCGCCGCCAGCAGCGCAAGGGTGGTGATGAGGTCGTTACTCATTGTTTATCCATCGGTTTTCTTTCACTGGCGAGCGCCGGCGGCGGGGCTTGACGCCGGCTCGCGCGAGCGCTCATCCGCGCCATGTTTCCACATATGCGGCGTCGAACGTATTCAAGTGACAGGGAAGGCACTCGCGGCAGAGTTTGTCGTGGTCGGCCCTGGATCGATGAGGCAGGCGGGAAATTCGCGAAATTTCCGGCCAGGACAAGACCAATAACGGGAATCGGACAGGGGGTTGATCGTGAAGGTACCAGGGGCATTGGGAATTCTATATTTGAAACCGGCCGAGATTGGGATGCTTGCGCTGCTGGGCGCGGCGCTGCCCGTGGCCGCGCAGGCGCAGAGCGTGGCCGGCGATCAAGCCTCTGTCGAGGAGATGATCGTGACCGGCAGCCGCGTCGCGCGCGATGGCTTCGAGGCGCCGACGCCGCTGACGGTCATCGGCCTGGACCAGATCAATGCCTCGGCGCCGGAGAACCTGGCCGATTTCGTCAATGAGCTGCCGTCGCTGGTGGGCAGCGCGACGCCGCAGAACTCGAATCTTTCCTTCAGCAACGGCCAGGCCGGCATCAATGCGCTCAACCTGCGCGGCCTGGGTACCGTTCGCACTCTCATATTGCTGGATGGCAAGCGCTCCGTGCCCTCCGCCATCACCGGCGTGGTCGACATCAACGATGTACCGCAGGCCTTGGTCTCGCGCGTGGAAGTGGTGACCGGCGGCGCCTCGGCGGCCTACGGTTCCGATGCCATGACCGGCGTGGTGAATTTCATCCTGGACAAGAATTTCACCGGATTCAAGAGCGAGCTCTCCGGTGGCAGGACCACGCATGGAGACGACGACAACTGGAAGGCGACGCTGACGGGCGGACTGCCGTTCGCGGATGGCCGCGGACACCTGCTGCTGAATGCCGAATACACCAAGCGCGACGGTATCTATGGGGTGCCGCGCGATTGGAACAAGAACGGCTGGTACATCATGAACAATCCGGCGTACTCCGCCGGCAGCGGCGTACCCGAGCGCCTGGTGGTGTCGGGCGCGAGCCTCTCGAGCGCGACGCTCGGTGGAATCATCACCAATACTGCGCTGAGGGGGACGACCTTCGGTGCCGGCGGCGCGCCGCGCCAGTTCGAGTACGGGTCGCTGGTGCGCGATCCGTGGATGCAAGGCGGAGAGTGGGCGACGAACCAATTCAACGGCTACAACACGTTGGACCAGGAAATCGAGCGCAAGAGCCTGTTCGCCCGCGCCAGCTTCGACATCACCGACGGAGTGCAGCTGTTCGTCCAGGCGTCCCAGAGCAAGTCCGAGACGCTGTCCTGGCAGCTCAAGCAGTTCAACATCGCCAACATCGTGGTGCGCGAGGGGAATCCGTTCATTCCTGCCGAGGTTGCGCAGCAGATGGCCGACCAGGACATCACTCAGTTCACGCTGGGCAGCATGAACAACGACATCCCTACCATCAACTTCGAAGGCGCGCGCAAGGTCACGCGCTACGTGGCAGGACTCGAGGGCGGCTTCACGGCGCTGGGCACCCAGTGGAACTGGGACGCCTACTATCAGCAGGGCACGACCGACAGCTCCGAAACCGGCTATTCCATCCACTCCAAGGCGCAATTCGCGCAGGCGCTGGACGCGGTCGCCGATCCGCTCACCGGCCAGCCCGTATGCCGCAGCACATTGACCGATCCCGGCAACGGCTGCGTGCCCTACAACCCGATGGGCCTGGGCGTGAATTCCCAGGCGGTGCTCGACTACATCCTGGGCTCGCCGCATCGCGACCAGCGCTTCACCCAGGAGGTGGTGGCCGCCACCTTGCGCGGCGAGCCGTTCGATCTGTGGGCAGGGCCGGTATCGCTGGCGGTGGGCATGGAGCGGCGCGAGGAAAAGGTCGATGGCCGCTCGGATCCGACCTCGCTGATCAACGGCTGGTTCGCGGGCAACTACCTGCCGACCTCGGGCCGCTACCATGTGGCCGAGGCGTTCGTGGAGACGGTGGTGCCGCTGGCCAAGGACCTGCCCTGGGCGCAGGCACTGGATCTCAACGCCGCCGTGCGGCGCACCGACTACAGCACTTCCGGGTTCGTCACCACCTGGAAGGCCGGCTTGACCTACCAGCCCATCGACGATATTCGCTTTCGCGCCACGCGCTCGCGGGACATCCGCGCGCCGAACTTGAATGAGTTGTTCGCCGCCGGTACCGCCAATACCAACAGCGTATCGGATCCGTTCAACAACGATGAAAACGTTCAGTACCAGGGGCTGTCGGTGGGCAATCCCGAGCTTCAGCCGGAGAAGGCGGATACGCTGGGCGTCGGCGTGGTGTTGCAGCCGCGGTTCCTGAGCGGCTTCACCGCTTCGGTCGACTATTACGATGTGGAGATCCACGATGCCATCGGCAACGTCGGCGCGCAGCGCATCGTGGACAACTGCTTCGCCGGCATCCAGGCCTATTGCTCCGCCATCATTCGTGGCACAGGCGTCGGCGGCGCCTCGCAGATCACCCAGATCCGGCTGTCGCCGTTCAACCTGGTGGAGATGCGGGCGCGGGGCCTGGACCTGGAGGCGAGCTACAGCTTCGGCCTGGAGCGCTTGGCGGCCAGCTGGAAGGGCGACCTGAACCTGCGCCTGCTGGCGACCCACTACCTGGAGAACTACCAGGACAATGGCGTCAATCCGCCGATCGACTCGGTGGGCAGCAATTCCGGCAATGGCCCGCCGGACTGGCTGTACCGTGCGACGTTGACGTATCGCTACGATCCGCTCACCGTGACGCTGACCGGCCGCGGCATCAGTTCGGGTACGTACCTGAACAATTACATCGGCTGCACCGCGGACTGCCCGGTATCGACGGCGAACAACCCGACCATCAACGACAATTCCCTGCCAGGAGCTTTCTACATGGATGCCTCGGTCTCCTACAAATTCAACTGGAACGACATCGGCCTGGAAACCTTCTTCAGCGTGCAGAACCTGGCGGACAAGGATCCGGCGATGGTCCCGGCGGGCCCGGCGGGCCTGTCCTATGCGAGTCCTCCCACCAACCCGGCGCTGTATGACGTATTGGGCAGGATGTTTCGCCTCGGCGTCAGGATGCGGATGTGAGGGCGCCACCGATGCGTTGCACCGCAGTGCACGGGTGGCGGGGCTTGCTCGCGCGCGGCGCCATCCTTGGCCTGGGCTGCCTGCTCGCCGCCCAGGTGCCGGGCGTCCAGGCTTCCAGCGAGCCGTCATCGAGTTCGCCGGACATGCCGCGCTATGCGGTGGACGTCACCTGGCCGCAGCTGCCGTTGCCGAACCAATGGGCCTTGGGTGAAATGGGAGGCATGTTCATCGATGCGCGCGATCACGTCTGGGTGGTCCAGCGTCCCGGGACGCTGGCTCCCTACGAGAAGGCCGCGGCGCTCGATCCCCCCGCCGCGAGCTGCTGCTATCCGGCGCCGCCAGTGATCGAGTTCGATGCCCAGGGCAAAGTCGTGCAGGCCTGGGGTGGGCCCGGCGCCGGCTACGATTGGCCCACGAGCGAACACGGCATTACCGTCGATCACCAAGGCAACGTGTGGATCGGGGGCAATGCGACGCGCCCGGGCCGCAACGGCGAGCCGCCCGATGGCATGGTGCTGAAGTTCACCTCCGAGGGGAAGTTCCTGATGCAGATCGGGCAGGCGGGCCCATCGAAGGGCAGTCTGGATACCACGCAGCTCTCGGGGGTGGCCGACGTCGCCGTCGATCCGGTCGCGAACGAGGTGTTCGTCGCGGATGGCTACGGCAATCATCGCATCATCGTCTTCGACGCCGACACGGGGGCGTTCAAACGCATGTGGGGCGCCTACGGCAAGCCGCCCACGGATGTCGCGGTCGGCCGCTACGAGCCGAAGTCGCCGCCGGCGACGCAGTTTCGCAACGTACATTGCGTGCAGCTGTCGCGCGACGGACTGGTCTATGTCTGCGACCGCGACAACAATCGCATCCAGGTGTTCGAGCGCGACGGCACCTTCGTCGCCGAGCACATCTATGGCAAGGAAACCTATCCACCCGGCACGGTGGGCCATCTGAGCTTTTCTCCCGATCCGGCGCAGAGCCTGCTGGCGGTCGCAGACCTCGGCAATTTCCAGATTCGCCTGGTGCGGCGCGCCACGGGCGAGGTGCTGGGGGCCTTCGGCGATTTCGGCAACTACGCCGGACAACTCAACCGCATGCATCAGGCGGTCTTCGACTCCAAGGGCAATCTTTTCACGGCGGAGGCGGCCGGCAGGCGGGTCCAGAAGTGGGTCATCGTCTCCGGGCGGCTGCCCCAATGAAGGGTCAACAGCGATGAAGGGCCAACAGAACCCGATGTCCATATCCGGCGCAAGAGCCCTGCCTTGGGTGCTTGGCCTGGCTGTCCTGGCGCTGTCGGTACCGGCGGACTCGGCCGAGACGCGGCAATTCGCAATCAGCTGGTTTGCCCAGGCCACGTATTCCAACGACAAGGACTGTTCCGGGGGCGTGCATCCCGAGATCGAACTGCTGTATCTGCGCTATGCCAGCGCGCTGGGCGCCAAGCCCTCGCAGATCGAGGACTGGCGCCACAAGCTGATGCAGGGCGAGAACGTCCAAGACCTGAACGAACTGGTCAGCAATCGCGGCCGCATCGACGGCCTGCCGGTCAATCCCTATACCCATCCCGCCGCGGTGATGGACCTGAACATGCCCGGGCTGGACGGCAAGTATGCCTTTGGCTTCAATCTCGATGGCCAGGGCGCGGAGGATCCGAACGGTTTCGAGGATCCGCAGACCGGGGAGCGGGGCGTCGATCATCAGCTCTACCGCGCACTGGGCTGCGCCCGGGCATTTCGCGGCTCGCTGGAGGATCGGCCGACCTACTGGGCCTGGTCCTGGGGCCAATTGAAGGACTCGAAACCGGCCTGGCTGATCACCGTCAGCGGCGAGGACCTGAGCAAGGATGGGCCGGTGACGGTCGCCCTGGATCGCGCGCTGGAATACCTGCGCTCCAACGCCGATGGCACGCCGCGCTTCGACATGGCCTACCGCATCGATCCCGATCCGCGCTCGCGCAATGTGTTTCGCGGCGAGATCAAGGACGGGGTGGTCACGATTACCGAGCACGGCACGTTGCGGCTGCTGCAAAACCCGCTGGTCGCGCCCGAGCTGGAGCTCAGCAGCGTTCACCTGCGCTTGACGTTGAACCCGGACCGCAGCGCGCGCGGCTTTCTCGGCGGCTACCAACCCTGGCATCCGATCTACTGGGGCATGGCAGGTGTCGGTTTTGGCGGCGAGCAGCAAGTGACGGGCGACATCCCCGGGTATTACCACTTGATGAAACGCTATGCGGACGCCGATCCCGATCCTGTCACGGGCCTGAATCGGGCGATTTCGGTGACCTACTACATCGAGGCGATCCCTGTCTTTGCGGCGCCGGTGACAGACACCGAGCGGCAGCTCACGCGTCGCTAACGGGATCAGGAGGAACGAATCATGGCACAAGGCGGATTGCGCTCGCGCAAGCTGGTATGGGGCGCCGCTGCCGCCGTACTGGTTGGCTGTTCGATCTGGGCGGTGGCGACGATGCTCGGTTCGAGCAGCGGTCCGATCACGCCGGGCCCGTCTGTAACGCGGCGGCTGACCGCCGAGCAGTATCAGAACATCATCCACGACCTGTTCGGTAGCGACATCGACCTTGGCGGCCGCATCGAGCCCGATCTGAGAGTGAATGGCCTGCTGGCGGTAGGCGCCAGCCACGTCAGCATTACCGCCGCCGGCATGGAGCAGTACGACGCGATGGCGCGCGCGGTGGCGGCGCAGGCCTTGGACGAGTACCACCGCGATATGCTGCTGCCATGCCAGCCGGTCTCGGCCAGCGACGTGGACGAGGAATGCGCCCGTGCGTTCCTGTCCAAGGTCGGCCGCCTGATCTATCGGCGGGCGCTCACCGAGAACCAGCTGGAGGCGTATGTGACCGCCGCCGCCGAGGCGACGCGGCTCACTCACAGCTTCCATGAGGGGCTGGCGCTCAGCCTCTCGGGGATGCTGTCCTCGCCCTCGTTCCTGTTTCGGGAAGAAGTGCTCGAGCCCGATCCGCAGCAGCCGGGCCTGTATCGGCTGGATGCGTACTCCAGGGCGTCGCAGCTGAGTTTCTTTTTGTGGAACTCCGCTCCTGACTCCAAGCTGCTCAGTGCCGCGGAAAGCGGTGAATTGCACACCCGCAAAGGCCTTGCCCGGCAAGTGGATCGCATGATGGCCTCGCCGCGGCTGGAGGCGGGCATTCGCGCCTTCTTCATCGATCAGTTGCGCTTCGACGAGTTCGAGACCCTGGCCAAGGATGCGGCGCTGTTTCCGAAGTTCAGCGCGCAGGTGGCCGAGGATGCCCGCGAGCAGACGCTGCGTACCGTGATCGACGTGGCGTTGACCCGCAATCGCGATATCCGCGAGATCTACACCACCAAGAAGACTTTCATGACGCCAGCGCTGGGCGCGATCTATCGGGTGCCGGTCTACAAGGAAGGTCCCAATGGTTCGCCGGACGCCTGGCAGCCGTTTGAATTCCCGTCCTCCGATTCTCGTGGCGGCATCCTGACCCAGGTGGCGTTCACCTCCTTGCATTCGCCGGCCGGGCGCGGCTCCCCGACGCTGCGCGGCAAGGCGGTGCGCGAGATCATGTTGTGCCAGCAGGTTCCGGCGCCGCCCGCCGACGTCGACTTTTCCTCGTTCGAGGAAGGCGATGCGCACGCGGCGGCGACGGCGCGCGAGCGATTGAACGCGCATGCGACCGTGGCGTCCTGCGCCGGTTGTCACAAGATCATCGATCCGATCGGCTTTGCGCTGGAGCATTTCGATGGTGCCGGCGAGTACCGCCTCACGGAGGCGGGTGCGCCCATCGATGCCAGCGGTGAGCTCGACGGCATCACGTACGAGGATGCCGGCGGCCTGGGTGAGGCGGTGTATCGCAATCCGGCGGCGACCTCCTGCCTGGTGGACAGGCTTTCCGCCCGCGCCTTGGGGCGCACGGTCACCGCCGGGGAGCGCAACTGGGTGAAGGATCTGAAGGAAGCCTTTGCCGACAGCGGCTACCGGCTGCCGGCGCTGATGCGCGAGATCGTAATGAGCGAGACGTTGTATAGCGCCTCGGTTCCTGTCGACGAGCCTGCCCAGCAGGTGGCTGCCGCGGCCGTCGAGTCCGGTGTGGTGGAGGTCCAGTAATGAGTAAATCATTCACTCGAAGAACCGTCCTGCGCGGTGCAATGGGTGGCATGGCGGTATCGGTCGGCTTGCCGCTGCTCGATTGTTTCCTCAACGAGAATGGCACGGCGATGGCGGCCGACGGGGCGCCGCTGCCGGTGGTGTTCGGCTCGTGGTTCCAGAATCTTGGGCTCAACCCCGGGCGCTGGAAGCCGGCCCAGACCGGCCGCAACTATGAGAACAACCTCGAGCTGAAGGTGCTGGATCCGTACCGTGAGCGCATGAATATCATCAGCGGCACCCAGTACTTCATGGATGGCCGTCCGCTGGAGACGCACGTCAGCGGGGTGCAGATCGCGACCATGGGCTCGCTGCCGCTGGGTGTGAATTCCGATCCCAGCCTGGATACCACGATCGCCGATGTCATCGGCGACAAGACGCGCTTCAAGTCGATCGAGATCTCCCTGGGTGCCGGGCGCCAAAGCCTGAGCCGCCGCCGGGGTGGCGCGATCAATCCCTCCGAACCCTCGCCGGCGGCACTGTATGCGCGTTTGTTCGGGCCGGAATTCAAGGATCCGAACGACGCCCAGTTCACGCCCGATCCGCACGTGCTCGCGCGCCGCAGCGTATTGTCCGCGATCGCGGACGAGCGCCGGGACATCATGAAGCGTATCGGGGCCACGGATCGCACGCGCCTGGATGAGTATTTCACGGCGGTACGGCAGATCGAGCAGCAGTTGGACATCGAGTTGCAGAAGCCGGCGCCACTGGCGAGCTGCCGCCTTCCCGAAGCGGTGACGACGGATGCCAGCGGCCGCAACGTCGCGGCCGTGGAGCTCAACAACAAGTTGTTCGCGGCGCTGCTGGCGCATGCCTTGGCCTGCGGCCAGACGCGCGTGTTCAACGTCAATTTCGGTACCCAGGGGCTCAGGACGCCTGGCGGCGTGCGCGACTGGCACAGCCTGACGCACGAGGAGCCGATCGATCCGGCGCTTGGCTATCAGCGCGACGTCACCTGGTTCATCGAATTCGCCACCGGCACTTTCGCGCAGTTCCTACGCTTGCTGGATGGATATCGCGAAGGAGATGGCAGCGTGCTGGATCGCGCCTTGGTGCTGTGGCAGACCGATCACGGTTATGCGCGCACCCACACCATGGACGATCTACCCATCCTGACCATCGGCGGGGCCGGTGGGCGCATCAGGACGGGTATGCATCTGGTGGCGGCGGGCGATACCAGCGCTCGCGTAGGATTGACGGTACAACAGGCCATGGGCGTTTCCTTGAACAGCTGGGGCAGGCTGTCGAATCAGACCTCCAAGCCGATTGCGGAGATGCTGGCTTAACGTTCTGGAGCTTCGCCATGAAACTGAGTACGACCTTATGCGCCCTCGCCGGGGCATCGGCCATCATCGTTGCAGCAGGCTACTGGTCCATGTCGGCAACCGCCACCGCCGGCAACCCGGCCGTGATCGGGGAGGAGGCGCCGGTGAGCACGCCGCTGGGGGTGACCATGCAGCCGCTGGGCAAGGCTCAAGGCTACGACCTGGGCAAGGGCACGGCCTCCATTCTGGCACGCGACGAGATTGCCTATACCGATACGCGCGGCCTGACGCTGTACACCTGGGCCCAGGATCCTCCCGGACAGTCCAGCTGCGTGGCCGAATGCGCCCAGACCTTCATTGCCTTCCAGGCTGCACCGGATGCCAAGGCGTTCGGCGAGTGGTCGGTGATCACCCGCGATGACGGCCAGCGGCAGTGGGCCTTGAAAGGCAAGCCGCTGTACACCTATGTGAAGGATGTGGATCCCGGCAGCGTCGCCGGCGACAGCCCGGCCAACTACGGCGCCATGCGGCGCAATGCGCTGGGTGTGATGGTCGGAGGCGGCTATCGCGGCAGCCTGCGCGGCGAGCGGCCACAGATCGATCCGATGCCCGAGGGGTGGCAGCCGGCGCTGGCCTACCCGGTGGCGGACATGGAATTTCCTGCCGGCGTGTCGGTCAAGGAATTGCCGGATGCGGCGGCTTTCGTGCTGGTGGATCGGCGCGGCCATACGCTCTATGCGGTGGCGCAGAAGGATGCGCGCGAGGTTGCCCGCTGCGCCACGCAGGCATGCAGGCAGTGGCGTCCGCTGGCGGCGCCGCAGCTGGCCGAAGCCATCGGCGACTTCTCGGTCATGGAGCGCGACGATGGCATCCATCAATGGGCCTATCGTGGCCGCGGCCTCTATACCTTCGCCGGCGACCTGGCTCCCGGCTACGCCAACGGACTCGGTGTCGATGAGCGCTGGGACGTCGCGGCGCTCAGGCGCTATTACATGCCGGCGCAGGTCAGCATCCAGGACACTCCCGGTCAGGGGCGGGTGCTGGCCACGGCCGAGGGGATGACGCTGTATCGCCGCGACGGCTATATCCTGCAGTCCGGCGGCGGCCACAGCCTGCGCCGCGGCCAGCCGGCCAGACCAGCGGTGGGGCGCGACCTCGGGACGGATGCGCGTTGCGGCGCCGAGTGCGAAAGCGTGTGGCGCCCGTTCCTGGCGCCGGCACAGGCGCAGCCCAGTGGATTCTGGGAGGTCGCGACGCGCTCCGACGGCACGCGGCAGTGGGTCTACCAGGGCTATGCGCTATGGACGTACGCCGGCGACAAGAAGCCGGGCGACATCACCGGGCACGATACCTATGACATCGTGGTGCCCGATGATCCGAACGTCATGGTCGACGTCGGAACGCCGATGGATGGGGGCGCGGCGCTGTGGTGGTCGATCGCACTGCCTTAGCGCGGCCTTGGCGCGCTGGGCGATTCAGGCGTGGGAGCGTTGGTTGGCCATCGCTCCTTGTCAGTGTTCCTTGTCAATGTTCTGGGCCTGGCGCTCGCGCGGCCAGTTCGCGTGCCCGGCGAGCCTCGTAGG
>JBEBRC010000008.1:0-34959 GCA_040395055.1 Steroidobacter denitrificans | reverse complement strand
GGAGTTCCTGCGCAACTTCATGTCCGAGTTCCACCAGTTCGTCGCGCGAGTGCGCGCGGTCATGCCGCGGGAGGCCTGAGCCACGCCGGCACCTGCGGCGCGGGTGCGCCCGCACCGCAGGTGCACCGGGAGTTCAATCGGCGCCTGAGGATCGTACGGCGTGCGAGCATCGATCAGCGCTGTGCATGTGCCGCGGAGTGCCGCGATGCGCGGACACCGATCACGACGCCGGCGGCTTGCGTCGCCGCAGGACGGCGGGAATCATCGACAGTATCAGGATGCCGCCGAGCACGGTCCATGCCGGCGGCAGCCAGCCCTGGTCGCTTTGCTCCAGTTCCGCGTCGATCAGTCTTGCCTTGGCGTTGCCGCCGGCCACGATCTCCATCACCACGTTGTGGCCTTCGTCGCCATAGGCGGCAAGCTGATAGCGATGGCCCGTGACGGCATCGAGGCGGAACTCTCCGCGCTCATCGGTGACGACCGTCACGGGGAGTTCCGCGGTCAGGTCCTGGTTCGTCAGGATCACCGTTTCGCCTGCCGCCAGATCGCCGTTGGTGAAATACAGCGCTCCATGGATCTGCGCGCCCTCGCTGCGCGCACTCATCAGCAGGCCGTGGGCGTGAGCCGTGGTCGCTGCCTGCAACACCAGGATCATGATCCAGAACACTCTATGCATGGCACTGGCGCTCGCGCTCGCAGGGAAGAAAACCAAAACAGGGCAGGACGATTGCGATCAGTCGGCATAGAAGCCGAGCACATACTCGTAGCTCAACTCGGTGTAGCGTGGCTCACCCTCGACCGCAAGACGCTTGCCGGCCCAGAGCTTGTTCAAGCCCGGCACCGGCGTGAACGTGGCAATCCCTTGTTCGTCGGTCATGGGGGCAGACTTTCCGCCTTCTTCTCCATGCCCGAGTCGCACACCGGGTACCGGCCGACCGTCCAGCAGCACTTTGACGCGAAACGGCTGGCTGGCACGCGGCGCGCTCGACTCCAGGGGAACCACTTCGAAGGGCTGGCCCAGTGCGCGGGCGGTGAAGGCCGACCAGCCGAGAATGGTCTTGTGATACTTCACTGCGTGCGAGGCGCGTGTCGCGCCAGGCACCTCGTTCATCGGCTGCAGCACGCTGGGGCCCTGCGGTGTCCGGGTGTGGATGCCGTTGTCGTAGTGCGCGGCGATCAATGCCGGCGTGCCGCCATCGATACGCAGCAACACACCATCGGCGTCGACGACGCGTGCGACCTGCAAGGTCCCGCCCTGGCTGTCGAATGCCGCCACCGACTGCAGCCGCTCGGCTTCGAAGTGCTCCAGCTTGCCGCCATGGCCGCCGAACTGCATGCGGAATTCGCCGGATGCCTGTCCCGTGCGTTCCAGCCATACGGTATGAGCATGCGCGCCGCCGGCGCCCAGCGCGCACAGGCCTGCGATGGCCAATTTCAATGCTGAGTCGAGGTTCATCAAAGGGCTCCCGTTCGAATACTGCTTGAGATCAGAAGTTGAACTGCACGCCGGCCCGTATCGCGCGCAGGGCACCCGGGGCCGCGAGCTGCTGACCGCCGATGATCGAGATCGTGCTGGCATAGGCGTCGTCGGTGACGTTCTCGACACGTGCGTACGCACGGTAGGGGTAGCGGTTGCCGCCGGAGTAGGCCACGCTCAGATCGAGTACGTCGTAGGCCTCGGCGTGCGCGGTGTTGAGTGCATTGACGGTATAGGTATCCACCCAGCGCCATGCCGCCCCGATTTGCCATTGCGGCGTCGGTGAGAAGAATGTCTCCAGCGTGGCTGACGCATCGGGAACACCGGGAACGCTGCGGCCAATCAGGTTCGTGTCCGCATTGAGCGTCACTTCGGTGTCGGTGAGGCCGTAGACGGCGCGCACTTCGAGCTGCCGGATGGGTTTCCAACCCACGATGGCTTCCACGCCGCGCCGCTGCGTCTCGCCATAGTTCTCGTAGATGCCCGGTGCGACGAACCGGATCTCGTCGGTGGAATCGAGCTGGAATGCCGCCAGATCGAACTCCAGGTTGCCGGGCGCCGTGAGGTGCAGTCCGACTTCCGTCTGCCTGAACACATTTTCGTCCAGCGGCTGGCCGCCGACGGAGTACTTGACGAAGCCGTTGGGCAGAGCGAAGCCCTCGGCCCAACTGGCCCGCAGCTGCAGCCAGGAGGCGACCTGAGAGCGCACGCCGATCTTCGGGCTGACATGATTCGCCCGATTCAGCGACTGGCAAGGATCCGTGCCGGTTTCCGCTCCCAGCAGTTCGCAGCCGCCGGTAAAGCGGTCGGCGCGCAACCCAAGCGACAGTTGCACCAGTGGATGCAGGGTCGCCTGCACTTCGGCGAAAGCGGAGATGCTGTTCAGGCTGGTCTCGCGATCCGATGCCGCCGGCGAGGTGCGGACACGGTAGTCGAGCGCATCGTAGAACTGGAACTCGGTAGACTCGCGGAATGTTTCCACGCCGGTTGCGAAATCCACCTCGGTGCCAGCGATGATGCCGCGTCCATTGAGGCTGGTGCCCGCGCCGAACACGCTGCGATCGTAGGTTTCCTCGCGCTGGCGCCAGGTGACGGCATCGATCGGCCGTGTGAACCAGCGGGTGAAATCCTGCTCGGTGGTGTAGGCGAATCCCAGCAGCGTCAGGTTCGGGGTGAGCTCATGGCTGACATCGCCACGCACCGACAGAAAGTCCTTCTCGGCGCCGTCATTGTGAACCCGCGGGTCGATGCCTTCCGCATCCCGCTCGAACTGCGCACGGGTCATGTACGAGGCCGAATCGCTGTCGCTGGTGTGATAGCGAGCACCCAGTGATACCTGGGTGTGTGATGCGACTTGCGCCGACCAGCGGCCAGAGAGGGTGACTCGCTCCGAGTCCGACTGCGGACGATGTCCTTCCGTGCGATACAGCTGGCCCGCCAGGTTCAGGCGCTGGCGATCGCCGAGTTGCGTCCCCAGGGCACCCTGCACGTCATAGGTATCGAATGATCCGGCGGCCAGGTCGAATTCCGTGTACTCGCCGCCCTTTCGTGTGCGGATGTCGGCCAGGCCGCCGCGATTGAAGTTGCCGTACATCGCCGAGACCGGGCCCTTGAGGACAGTGAATGAATCGATCTCCAGCGGCACCAGGACGTTCAAGTCCACGTAGCCATCCGCGTGCGACATGGCTTCATTCAACGGTATGCCGTCGATGACGGCGCCGAGATCACCACCGTGGCCACCGTTGCCGAAACCGCGGATGACGATCGAATTGGCGACGCCGCCGAGATGAAAGTCGCGCACAGTCATCCCTGGCACGAGCTTCAGCAACTGGTCGATGTTGCTGGGGCTCTGTTCGCGAATGGTCGAGGTATCGAGGACGGTCGCGGTGTAGGCGCTCGCCTGGGACTTGATGAGCTGTCCCTTGACGATGATTTCTTCCAGCTGGGCCCCTGTCCGGACCTGCTGCGGCTGCGCCCATGCGGGAGCGGCGCTCAACAGCGCGGCGCCGAACGGCACCAGCGCGGCTGCGTGAAGAAGGGTGCGAGACCTGCGGTGGAATGGATGCATGGCTGGCTCGGTGATGGCTGTTGGGCTGTTTGCCGGTTGGGCGGTTTATGAACTGAAGGCAAGACGGAGCGGCGCAATCGAACTTCGATCTGCAACCGACGTCGATTCGTCGAGGAAGGCGTTGATCTGCAGGCAAAAGAGTACGGCTGCCGCTACGATGAGCATCATGTTGGTGGTGCGCGCGAAGTGCTCGAAGGCGCTGCTGGTGCGCCAGACGTGCACTGCGGCCAGCATCACGCTCAGCGCCGCGATCTGCCCCAGTTCCACGCCGACATTGAAGGCGATGATCTTGCTGAACAATTGCGGGTCCTGGGCCAGCGTCATCTGTTGCAGTCGGGTGGAAAGCCCGAAGCCATGGATCAGGCCGAACACGAACACCATGAACAGGAGATTCGGCGTCACCACGTTGAACCAGCGGCGAAAGCCGTCGAGGTTCTCGATCGCCTTGTAGGCCACGGTGAGCGCGATGGCCGAGTCGACCAGGTAGGGATCGGCGGTGATGGAGGCAAAGGTGGCGAACAGCAGTGTGATGGTGTGGCCGACCGTGAAGGCGGTGATGAAGGCGACGATCTGGGAAAAGCGGGTCAGGAACAGCAGCACGCCGAGCAGGAACAGCAAGTGGTCGTAGCCGGTGAGCATGTGTTCGGCACCGATCCAGATGATGTCGACAAAGTCTCCATCGAGCATGCGCTGTTGGGCGTGCTCGGAGACCCCGTGCGCGTGCGCGCTCCCGAGCGGCAGCGATATCAGGAGCAGCGCAGCCGACCTGGCGCAGAAGCGCAGGATGCGTGAGCGCCATGCAGTGAGAGGTATTGATGAATTCTTCATACGAGTGGCGCTGACGAAGCGAGCGAGCGTGCTCGATCGCGTCCTGGTTCCGCTGATGTATCGACTGCTGTCTTGGGTGGAGCAGGAGAGTAGTCACGAAGGATTGCACTGCCATGACACTCCCGTGGCGATGTGCTGACCATCACGGCTGCGCCACCGGCGTCGGCGCGAGTTCGATCCCGGCGCCAGCCGGGCAGCAGCCAGTCGCCGGCCAGATGCCAGTGCAGCCACACGATTGACACGTGTGAAATCTATGATTCGAGGATTCGCCGTAAGCGCCAGGGAATTACATGTGTCATGCAGCGCGTAACCATTTCTATCGATGATTCACTGGCCCGCGAGTTCGACGACCTGGTGCGCTCGCGCGGCTACCAAAGCCGCTCGGAGGCCTTTCGCGACCTGGTGCGCGAGGCCATCACGCAGCGCCGGATACAGGTCGATCCGACATCATCCTGCGTCGCCAATCTGTCCTATGTGTTCAATCATCGGGAACGAATGCTGGCCAAGCGACTGCTGAGCATGCAGCACGAGCATCACGATCTGGTTGCGGCCAGCCTGAGGGTGCATCTGGATCACGATCACTGCATCGAGTCGATCGTTCTCAGGGGCAGCGTGGAGAAGGTGGCCGCATTCGCTGACGAGGTGCAGGCCGAGCGCGGCGTGAGCTTCGGCTCGCTGAATCTCATCTCCGTGCAGGCGCATGACCATCACTCATCAGGCAAGCACCCGCATCATCACCATCACGATGCGCACGCGCATCTCTCACCCTCGCTCACTCGCTAGCCAGCCCGGGTTTCATTGCCAGCATCGCCTGGTCTTGCGTGGACATGAAACGACGAACGCCTGCACGAGGCAGGCGTTCGGTTCGAGTCCGGTTCAATCCCGGATTCAGGCGGCGACCACCGTGCGGCCTGCGGCCTGCGTGCGGCGGCGCGAGACGGCGCCGAGGCCGCCGATTGCCGAAAGCAGCAGCCAGCCGGCGGCCGGCAGCGGCACCGGAGCAACCGTGACGTTGTCGAAGGCGGCGACAAACGCGGCCTCGCCGAACTGGATCGACTGTGCCACGCCGCTGAAAGTCATCGAGATGAAGTCCCAGTGGCAGAAGCCGGTGTCCGAGCAGCCATTCTGCGCATTCGCCAGCAGCTGGAAGGAGCCCAGCAGATCGCCCGTGCCGTTGAGTCCGGAGAAGATGCCGACCGACGTCGCTTCGCTGGCGGAGTAGAAGAAGGACGCCTCACCGCTGAAGCCGACTCCGACGTTCAGTGCGGCGTCGCTGCCGAAGGCCGTCATGACGGTTCCAGGCGTGGGAGCGTTCGAGAAGTAAGGACCAAGCTCATCGTTGGACAGCGCCGCGGCGTCGCCGCCGAAGAGCACGCCGACATTGATTCCCGATGCGCCGTCCCCGTCCGTGCCGCCGTTATAGAAATCGGCGATCGAGGCGAAGCTGGAGGCTCCTTCGAAGTCCAGCGTGACCGGAGATGCGAAGGCCGAAGTGGCGAATAGGGAACTGGCCACGAGTGCCGAAGCCAACTTGAAGTTCCGGGCGTTCATTGTCTCAAACCTCATTCTATAGCTATGGAAAGCGAATCTGATTCAAACAACCGTTGCGCAAGCGCGCGTTTCGCCGGCACCATGGAGTGCACCCCATGCGACGGATCACGGCCTGGGATACTGCGTGCCATGCATTGCCAGGTTGTGACATTTCTGTGATGTCGTGACACTCATCACCGACACCAGGCCAAATCCCATGGCAGGTCCGGTGTGCGTGGGCTCGTATGACGAATGTCGGCAAGCCTGGCGTGCGAGTGTCTTGGACACGTCACATTGGCCGGCCAACATAGGTGCGATGGATGAAATCATTGCCCTCTTCCCCACGCCGTTGATGCGTACGCGGCGAACGCTCGGCCAACCGCTGTTGGCCGGGCTGCTCGAACATTTCACCGTGCTTGCCACGCAGGACAACAACACCTCGCCTGGATTGAGCCACACGCGCATGCTGCGCCCGAGCGACAGTCCATTGTTCGTCGAAGCGGCGCAGCTGATCACGCCCAAGCTGGTCGAATTCGGCGCGCAGATGTTCGGGGAGCGCATGGGCTGGTCGCTGAAGGAGATGTGGGTCAATGTGCTCGATGCCGGCGGCCATCAAGCCATGCACAACCATGCCAACAGTTTCATCTCTGGCATCGTCTACCTGACGCCCACGCATCCGGATTCGCAGACGGTGTTCATGCGTTCGCCGGGCGGCATCGACTTTCACTTCAAGAACGATCACCAGGGCGTCACGCCCAATGCCTTCAGCGCCGACAAGTGGATCAGTCCGGCACCGGCCCCGGGGGACATGGTGTTGTTCCCCAGCTACCTGATGCACGCGGTGCCCCCCAACACGGGGGGCAGACGCATCACCCTGGCATTCAATGCCATCCCGGCCCGCCTCGACTCCTGGGGCTATGTCATTCGCTTCAGCGGCTGATCGGTGAGCGCCCACGCCCACGTGGCCCAGGCCGCAGCCACGACTCATGCGCGCGCACCGGTGTCGCTGCTGCTGATGGCGGCGTCCGGATTCGCCGGGCTGGGTTACCAGATCGTCTGGACGCAACAAAGCGCGCTGGCGCTGGGGCATGAGTCCGCCGCGGTGCTGGCAGTGGTGGCCGCCTTCTTCGGCGGCTTGTCGGCGGGCGCATTGACGCTGGGGCCGCGGATCGAGCGTAGCCGCGATCCACGGCGCTGGTACGTGGGATGCGAACTCCTGATCGCCGTATGGAGCCTGGTGCTGATCGCCCTCATGGCGCCGTTCAGTGCCTGGCTGTTGCGTATGACAGGCGTCTCGCCGATGCCGGGGTGGCAGTGGGGAATCGCGTTCAGTGGAACGTTCCTGGCGCTGCTGCCGGCCACGGCGGCGATGGGCGCGACCTTGCCGGCCATGGAGCGTATGACGGCGCAGTTGCGCGATGCGGGCCGCTCGATTGCGCTGCTGTATGCCAGCAATACCTTGGGTGCAGTGATCGGCGTGCTGGCGGCGGCATTCTGGCTGGTACCGCTGTTCGGCCTGGCGCGTACCGCCGCATTCTGCGTCGTGCTCAATCTGCTTTGCGCCTTGATGTCCTGCATCGCGTTTCCCAGGGACGCCGCCCTCCCTGCGGCACCGGCAGCGCAAGCGCCATCACGGCGCATCGTACTGCTGCGCCTGGCAGCGACAGGGCTGCTGGGGATCGGCTACGAAGTGCTGGTGGTGCGGGTGCTGGCGCAGGTGGCCGAGGATACGGTCTACACCTTTGCCATGCTGCTGGCGGTGTACCTGGTGAGCAGCGCCGCCGGGGCAGCCCTCTATCAGCGCAGCCGAACGCGCGGCTATGCGGCAGGGCAGGGTGCGCAGTGGCGCGGCGAGGCCGTGGGCGAACGATTGCTGTGCGCGCTGGCGCTGGCGTGCCTGATCGGTACCGCCACGCTGTGGGGCGCGCAGGACGTGCGGCAATGGGTGCTGGAGGTGGCCGGTGCCAGCATGGCTGTGGCCATCGGCGCCGAAGCACTGCCGGCATTGCTGGCGTTCGCCTTGCCGGCGTTGCTCATGGGTGCGTTGTTCAGCCATTTGTGCGCCCGGGCCAGCGAATGCGGTATCAGCTTCGGACGTGCAATCGGGGTCAACACGCTTGGCGCGGCCATGGCGCCGCTGCTGCTGGGCGTGTTGGCGCTGCCCGCGGCAGGTCCCAAGCTGGCGTTGCTCTCGATCTCGTTCGGCTATCTGCTCCTGGTCGCAAGGCATGCTTGGCGGCGTCCCGCTTTCGCACTGCCGGCTGCAGGCGCCGCGACGCTGGCCATCTGGGCGCCGGCGCTGGCATTCATCGACGTGCCGGACGGTGGACGGATCATCAGCTACCAGGACGGCGTCATGGCCTCGGTGAGTGTGGTCGAGGACGGCGACGGCATCGCGCGCTTGCACATCAACAATCGACAGCAGGAAGGCAGCAGCGCCACGCTGCGGGTCGATGGCCGGCAGGGATTGCTGCCTGTGCTGCTGCATCCGGCGCCGCAGCGGGCGCTGTTCCTGGGGCTGGGCACTGGGATCACCGCCGCGACGGCCGCGCTGGATCCGAATCTTCGAGTGGATGCGGTGGAACTGCTGCCCGAAGTGATCGCGGCCTCGGGCCATTTCCTGAGCGAGTTCGAGGGCGGTATCCCCAATCCGCGGTTGCAGCGGCTGGCCGCGGATGCACGGCGCTACGTACGAGCCAGTACGCACCGCTATGAGGTGATCGTCTCGGATAATTTTCATCCGGCGCGCAGCGGTTCCGGGTCGTTGTACACGGTCGAACATTTTTCGGCGGTGAGGCAGCGTTTGAGCGACGACGGAGTCTTCTGCCAATGGCTGCCGTTGCACCAGCTCGATCTGGAAACCTTGCGCAGCATCGTCAAGTCGTTCCTGGCCGCTTATCCCGGCGGTTTCGCGATGCTGGCGAGCAACAGCCTGGAGACCCCGGTGCTGGGGCTGATCGGCCGCGGCGACGACGGCCGATTCGACGTCGCCGCGCTGCGCGCACGCGCCCT
The DNA here is from genome assembly GCA_040395055.1 of Steroidobacter denitrificans. GTDB lineage: Bacteria > Pseudomonadota > Gammaproteobacteria > Steroidobacterales > Steroidobacteraceae > Steroidobacter > Steroidobacter denitrificans_A. Next base: position 26,044 of record JBEBRC010000008.1, on the reverse strand, counting down.
GGATGCGTCCTTCGAGCAGCGTCTGGCCGAGGTCGGCATCGAGGATGAGTTTGCGTTGTGGGGCAGCTTCGTGTCAGGACCGCAGGCGCTGCAGCGCTTTGCGGCGAATGCGCCGGCCAACACCGATGATCATCCGGTGGTGGCGTATCTTGCGCCACGTGCCACGTATGTGCCGGATTCATCGCCGCGCGAACGTCTCATGGAGCTGCTGGGCGAGCTTGCGCTGCAGCCCGCAGAGCTGGTCGAGCCGCCGCAGGAGTCAGGCTGGTCGAGCCGTCTGGCCGCCTATTGGGTGGCGCGCGATCTTTTCATCGAAGCAGGACGCGATGTCATGCCAGCGTCGGACGTACGCACCATGCTGGCGCAGGTGCGCGAACCGTTGCTCGCCGTGCTGCGCACCAGTCCGGATTTTCGGCCCGCGTACGACCCGCTGCTGCGGATGGCGGCGGCGCTATCAGCGATCGATGAAGCCGCTGCGCGGGCGCTGCTTGCGCAGCTGGCGGACATACAGCCGGCGCGGCCCGAGGCGTCGCGCGTCCTGGATGAGATCGGCGCTGCGAGTTCGCATACAGAGCGATGACAGCCGTCATGCATTGGGGTGCGCATCGGGCGGCGTGTGCGTTATGTGCAACAGGATAAGCAAACCTTAACATTTCATTCATCGTCGACAGCGACACTCCTCGAGCCGGTTGTCGCGTTGGTGCGGCCACCGAATTGACGTCAGTTTTTCTACTTCCAGATCGTGGAGCAATTCGATGAATGCGGGACTCAAGAGAAGCCAGATCGCCTTTGCGGTGGCCACGGCCATCAGCGCGGGCGCCATGGCGATGGCGCCACACGTGGCGTCGGCAGCCAAGACGCCTGGCAAATACGTTGCAGGCGACATCCACAATCACACCACTTGCTCGGACGGCTCGATTTCGATGCAGAAGCTGGTGAAGAAATCCACGGACAAGGTCGATTCACCCTGGGGGCTGGATTGGTTCGTGCAGGCCGGGCACGGCGGCAGCGGCAATCGCAATTGCACGCTGGTGGAGGATGATTCCCTGGCGACGCCTGCCTATCCGCGGACGACGCAAGGTCCGACCACCACCTGGGTCAACTCGGGTGTGACGGTGAAGGGAGCGACGTCGGGTTCGGGTGCGAACCGCAACATGTGGCGCTGGCAGGCAGTGCAGGAGATCCAGTATCCGAACCTGGAATATCTTGCCGCACACAAGAACCTGCCGCTGTTCATCGGCGTGGAGTCGGTGGTCGCCGGTCATGAGCATACGTCCATGTCGATCGTGACCGGCCAGATGCCGGCGGCACTGGACGGCGCGACCTTGCCGAACAGCCCGCCATACAGCGCGCTGGGCAATGCCAACGCACTGGCGCAATGGGAATACTGCTTCGATCGCAACGACTCCGATACCAGCCGCGGCAACACCGCCGTGGGTTCGGGTATCGGTAACAATTGGGACTGCTCCGTTCCGGGCAGCCTGAATGCCGACGATCCGAACTGGAATTCGACGGCGGCGAAGTTGATCCCGGCCGGCGGCGCCGGAACCGGCTTGCGCGGCCACGACAAGACAGTCGAGGCCATGAAGTGGATGGCCGCCTATCATCCCGACAGCAGCTACTACATCCCGACTCACCTCGAGCGTGCCGGACCGTTCAATCCGGACGGCAATAACGGCTTCAACATCGAGCATCTGCGCAACCTGAACAACGCGGCGCCCGACATTGCATTCGGTTTCGAAACCCAGCCGGGCCATCATGCCTCCAACAGCCGCGGTGAATATGCGGTACAGCGCAACACCATCGGCGGCGTGCGCGTCGACAGTGTCGGCGGCACGACCTATGGCGGCACCGGCGTGTACGGCGCGCAGATCGGCGGCGTGTGGGACGCGATGCTGGGCGAAGGCCGCAACTATTGGTTCTTCGGCAGCTCCGACTGGCACAACCGTGGCATGTTCGGCCCGGACGATCTGCGTTCGACGCAGGACTTCTATCCGGGTGAGTATCAGCGCAACTACACCATGGTGCGAAACGGCGACGACAAGCTGCGCCCGCAGACCATCGTCGATGGCCTGCGCACCGGCAATACCTGGGTCTCCACAGGACAGATCGTCGATCGCCTGGCGTTCGTCGCTTGTGCTTCCTATCGTGGCCCGGCGGCTCGTACCAATGCAGCGGTGGAAGCGCTGGCAGTGAAGGCGGCGACCAACAACACCGACATGGACGTGGCCGGCTGCGCCACCATGGGTGAGAAGCTGGAGGTGCGCCAGGGCGCGGAAATCGTGGTGTCGATCGTGGTGCGCGATCCGGCTGGCACCAACTACTCGCCCTACAGCTTCCCGAACCCTTCGTTGCTGCAGGTCGGCATCAATCAGCCGCTGAACGCGCCGGTGTTGGATCATATCGATCTGATTCGCGGCCTGGTCACTGGCTACAAGACGCCGGGTGCTGCCGATTATTCGGGCGAGTGGCCGCGTAACACGACGTGGTTGCGCGAAGATGGCACGACCGCCGATCTGTCGGTCGTTCCGGAGGGGGCGAAGAACACCAGTGCCGGCATCCTGCGCACGTTCAACGACAGCACCTGGACCGCTGTCACCTCCGAGGCCGACGGTACGCAGTTCCTGGCGATGACCTATCGCATTCCGGCGGTGACGGCATCGCAGTACCTGCGCCTGCGCGGCACCAACCTGCCGGCGGCCGTGCCGTATGAGACGGATGCGAGCGGCAATCCATTGGCGGACCTGTACACCAATGCGAGCGATGTCAGCAAGCTGCTGATCCCTTGCACCACGAGCGGCAGCAATGTGCCGGCCACCGGCACCAATCACACGGCGGGGCTGATCGATGGCTGCCCGAACCACCTGCCGATCGGCACCGCGCCGGGCGTGACCGGCCAGAGAGTCGTCGCGTATGACGTGGCGGCCTGGGCGGACCTGTGGTTCTACAGCAATCCGATCTATGTCGAAGTCGCGGGTTCCACGCTGGTCGCCGGCGTGAAGTAAGCAACCAGGTCTCGTGACCTGCGGCGCTGCGTGCAAGGCGTAGCGCCGGATCGCTCAGGGATGCCCCGGCGTTCTGCCGGGGCATCCTTTTACGTGCGGTAGCGAGAGCGGAAATTGGGCGGGCAATTGTCTTCATACTGTCTTCTGCAGCTCCTACGATGTGCATGTCCCGTGCCCTTGCACGGGTGCGCTCATGTTCGTCCACGCTGCGGATCACAATGTCTACTTCGCAATCCACGACCGCCTCGCCCTTCGATACCCCGGACGCCTGCACCACAGGCCCTGAATCCCCCTTGCCGGCCCGTCTGCCAGGATGGCTGCGCGAACCACTATTGCACTTCATCGTGCTGGGCGCAGTGCTGTTCGCCATCGACCACACTCTGGTCAGCCGCGCAGACGACCCGACCACCATCGTCGTCGGGCCGGAGGTGGATGCCGAGGCGGCGCAGATGTTCGAAGCTTCGCGGGGCCGGATGCCTACCGATGAGGAACTCGCCGCCTTGCGCCAGGTGTGGCTCGACAACGAGGTCCTTTATCGCGAAGGACTTGCCATGCAAGTCGATAAAGGGGACATCGCGATTCGCGAGCGGGTGATCTTCAAAGCCTTGAGCATCGTCGATGCGGGCGTGAAACTGCCTGCCATCGATGACGCTGCGCTGCGCGAATGGTTCGAGAACAATCGCCTCAAGTACGATCAGCCGGTCCGCTATGATTTCCAGGAGGCCGCGCTTGCGGGCGATCATTCCGAATCAGCGGTGCGCGCATTCGTCACGGCCTTGAACTCGGGCATACCAGGGGACGCCGAGGCGGGTCTGCGGGTCTTCAAGGGACGTCCGTACGACAACCTGGTACTGAGCTATGGCGAGGAGTTCGCCAAGGAGATCGAGAACTCGCGTGCCGGGGAATGGCGGGCGATGCAGACCCGGGACGGCTGGCGAGCCATCATGCTCGATTCCGTGACGCCATCGAAGTCCGCCGACTTCGATTCGCTGCGCGGCGTCGTGTTGCAGGATTGGACGGACGCCACGGCCGCCGAGCAGCGTACGGCGGCCGTGCGGGCGCTGAGCAGTCGTTACCAGGTGAAGTACGAGGCGGCAGCGCAATGAGCAGCGTGTTGCGCTGGATTCTGGGCGCGCTGGCGGCCGCGTCACTGCTGCCGTCGCTGGCGGGTGCCCATGAGATGAGCATGGCTGAACTGGCTGTGCGCGAAACCTCGCGCGGCGAGTTCATCTGGCATTGGGCCGCCAGCAACGACAAGCGTCCTGGCGCCCGCGAGCTGACGGTGCTGTGGCCTGAAGGATGCGCGGTCGGCGAAAACGTGCTTCATTGTGGCGAGCGAGGCCTGCAGGGCACGCTGGCGGTCGAGGGCATCGGCAGCGTCTATTCGGCTGTGCTGGTGCGGGTGTCCTGGGTGGACGGCCAATCCAGCGTCTTTACGCTGACCGGAAGCCAGCCGAAGGTGCAGGCGTACGGCTCGGCCGACGATCGGCGCGGGCGAGGGGAAATCGCCTCGGCCTATCTGATGCTGGGGGTGGAACATATCCTCGGCGGCATCGATCATTTGTTGTTCGTGCTCAGCCTGTTGTTTCTCGTCGGCTTCCAACGCCGGCTCTTCTGGACCATCACCGCGTTCACCGCTGCCCACAGCCTGACGCTGGCCAGTGCGTCGCTGGGTTGGCTGACGCTGCGTTCGCCGCCGGTCGAAGCCATCATCGCGCTGTCGATCGTGCTGGTGGCCGCTGAAGCCTTGTATCAGCGCGAGACGCTTGCCCGGCGCTGGCCGGCGGCCGTGGCATTCCTGTTCGGATTGGTCCATGGCCTGGGCTTCGCCGGCGCGCTGGAGGACATCGGCCTGCCGCAGCAGCATCTGCCCACCGCGCTGTTGACATTCAACCTGGGCGTCGAAATCGGACAGTTGATGACCGTCGCCGTGGCGTGGCTGATCTGGCGCCTGCTGCAACGCTGGCCCGCGACCGCCCGAGCGCGCACGCCGCTGCTGTATGGAATCGGATCGATCGCCGCCTACTGGTCCTGGATGCGAATCGTGACCATCGTCGGATGAGGTACCGACCGTTGCTCTCGGGGGCCCCGTGCGGCGCCAGCTCGTAGCCGCGTCGCTGCTGGTCTTGTGCGTCGCCGTCCTGATCGGCTACGCCTATCGGGCGCCGCCGCAGCCGGCCGCCGCGCCGACGGCGGCCATGCGCACCGATGAGGCCAAGGAAGCCAAGGAGGCAACGGAAGCAACGGCTGGCGTCCTGCCAGTCGTCGATCCGCCCACCCCGCAGCTGGGGGCGACGCCCGATCGGACCGATGAGCTTGACCTCGATACGCTGACGCTGGAATTGAACGCCGCGAATCCCGAGCGGCGCGCGGCGGCCATCGTGGCGCTCGCGGATGCACCTCGGGAGCAGGCGCTGTCGCTGTTGCAGGACGTGTTCAGCATTGGCGATGTCCAGGACGGCCATCTTGCGCTGGGCTCGTTGCGGGCGCTTGCCATCGAACAAGGCGACCAGGACGGAGCCATCCGTGAGTTCCTGCGGGTAGCGGTGTATCACAGCGGCGATCAGGACCTGGTGCTGGGCGCGCAGTACACGCTCGATGCAGTGCTGAGCGTGCTGGAAGACGCGCAGTGATCATCAGGCTTTAACGGTCACAGTGTAGCGTGCGCGATTGTCGGTGAGCTTATCTCGCGAGATGTCGATGAGGCCTAATATGATGACCAAGCTGCTACAGACCGCCGGTGCCGCCCGTCGCATCGTGTATTGGCTGCTTGCCATGGGCTGCGCAAGCGTCGGTACGGCGCTCCAGGCCGATACGCTGCACGGGCTCGCGGATGGAGCGCATGAGCATCATTTCACGGGCTGGATCTTCCCGGCGTCCATCGGTGAGTTCGTCCGCGTCGCAGTCCCGACCGACGTCGATGGATCCGTCGATGTAGTGGCCGAATACCAGGCGCAGATCAAAGGCGTGCGCATGGTGGCGATCGTGGACGTCTACCCGCCGGATTCCTACGCGCAAAACGTGACCCTGGAGCAGTCGAGGGCGGCGCTGCTGCAGGACAGGGGGGCGTCGGCGACACGCACCGAGGTGCCGTTCAAGGTCGAGGGGGAGCGGCCGTTGATGGGCATCAAAGTCAGCGTACGGGGCAAGAAAACGTCGGAGGCGCTGTCGAGCTTGTACTTCTTCGATACGGGCGAATGGATCGTGAAGGTGAGCGCCAGCGCGGATCGGGCTGCAAAGGGAGCCGATCGAGCGCTCGACCGGTTCGTTCGCGACCAACGCTGGGATAGTTTCCAGTTGTTGGACGACACCTGTACCGGTCCAGCCTGTCCCCCCGGCCAGCCGTGAGTCCACGGCGCGGGCGCGCATGACCAATCGGATAGCGGCAGCCGGTGAGGGAGCGCATGCAGTGCGCCGTCGGCGCTGGTAAGCTCAAAGGGAAGCTTCGGTCATATATGTGCCCGGCACGGCGAGCGGAGCACGTTCATGCACCGGCGGCAGTTTGCCGGCGCCCAACCTGACGGGGGTTATCAATGTCTTTGGCGTCTTCATTGAAAAGGACAGGCTTTCTGGTCGGCGCAGCCGCGCTGATGATCAATTCCATTTGCAGCGCCCAAGTCCCCGCTGCGCCGGAACCCGCTGTCTATGTGCATGCGGGCTCCTTGCTCGACCAGCCCGGCCAGCAGCCACGCGGCCCGTCCACCATCATTGTGCGCGACGGCAAGATCGAAGCTGTCCGTGACGGCTTGGTCGCGCCTGAGTCGGGTGCCAGGCTGGTCCATCTGAGCAAGCAGTAAGTGCTGCAGGGGCTGATCGACAAGCACGTCCACATTTTCAGCGACGACGACAAGATGCGTGCCCGCATGGAAATGGCCAATCGCGATATCGAGGACAACCTGCTCATCGGCGTGGATAACGCACGCCGGACGCTCGGGGCCGGTTTCACCACGATCCGCGACCTGGGATCCGATATCCGCAGCGTCACCGCGCTTCGCGATGCGATCGCCTCAGGACTGATCCAAGGCCCGACGATCGTCGCAGCCGGCAGGGGCGTGGCCATTACAGCCGGGCACGGCGATGGTTCCAACAATCTGAATCGCGATCTGACCGCCATCGCGCGCGCCAACGGCACCAACGTATGCAATGGCGCGGACGATTGCCGGCGCGCAGTGCGCGAACAGATCTCACAAGGTGCGGACGTGATCAAGTTTACCGCGACCGGCGGTGTGCTAAGCAACGTGGCCGGCGGACTAAAAAGGCAGATGTTCCCGGACGAGATGAAAGCCATCGTCGACACGGCTCATATATTCGGCCGCAAGGTGGCGGCGCATGCGCATGGCCAGGACGGCATCAAGGCTGCACTGGAAGCGGGTGTCGATTCGATCGAACATGGCAGCTTCACCGATGCGGAGACCAATGCGCTCTTCAAGCGTAACGACACATGGCTGGTGCCGACCTTGCTCGCTCCGCGCGCAGCCGTAGAACAGGGCCGGGCCGGTTCGCGCACCAAGACGTCTCTGCTCAAGGCCGAGGAGGCAATGGCTGCACATGCCAAGAACGTCGCGACCGCCGTGCGCTCCGGCGTAAAGATTGCGTTCGGTACCGATACCGGAGTGTCCGCGCACGGCCTGAATGCGCAGGAGTTCAAGCTGATGGTCGACGTCGGCATGACTCCCGCAGCGGCGATCCGCGCCGCCACCTCCGATGCCGCCACACTGCTTGATCGCGCAGACTCCATCGGAACGCTGGAGCCGGGCAAGGATGCGGACATCATCGCCGTTGCCGCGAGCCCCCTGTCTGACGTCACCGAACTCGAGCGCGTCCAGTTCGTGATGCGCCGTGGTGTCGTGCACAAGTTGGAAGGCGCGTACCAGGCTTTCCCGCCTGAGGGCTGAAGCACCGACCGGCGCCCGCAAGGCGGGCGCCGGTCGTGCTACTGCGTTCGCATGAGTTGCCCGCTCGGTTGGCCGCGCGATTCCATTTGCCGCTGAGCGTTGCCGGCGCCTCGGCCGCTGCAATCCGATCTCGATCCGCGTGCCTTGAGCTGCCAGGCCTCAGGGCTGAAGCAGATGCCATTTGCCCTCTTCGCCGTCTCCTTGGGGGGCGCCCACCTGATCATGGTAGCGCACGTATGTGGGACGTCCTTTGTATGCCCATTGCCTGACCTTGTCGTCCCTGACGATGACCGACCAGTCTCCTACGGCCTCTGCTTCTTCGCGAGCCCTGACCGGTGGCCAGGCGGACGAGCACCCCCTGTTGCAGGCGGATTTTCCCGCCGAATCCAGGTCGTAAACGTAGATCGGCATCAACGCAGGAAATGTGCGATAGCGCCAAACACCAGGTGAAGCCTCGTGCAATGCGATTTCTCCGGGGTGCTCCAGATGCTCGGGTCTGGGCTGGGTGTCCGCTGCCGAACTATTCAATGCAACGACAAGAAGTGTCGCAAAGCCTGCCACTACTGCGTTTCGCATGATCAATCTCCGCTTCTGCATGACTGGAAGTCGATGCGGTCGTCCCTTCAGCCGCTATCACCGTGGTATGCGTAGCATCGGTAAATTCAGTATATCGAAGACCCGGTCGATTGGATGACGGCTCTCGGTAATCCGCAAGATTCGATCAGTTGCCGACGGCCGAATCGACGTCAATCCCGATCCGGAGCTCCCAGGGGAAAGAGCGGCCGAAACGGCCGCGCCTCATCCACTGCCCGGGCGAAGGACGGGCGGGCAAGCAGCCGCTCACGGTAGGCCCGCAGGCTGGGAAATGCATCGTCGATGCGATGCACCCAGTCGGCGTAGAACAGCGACGGCGCGGCCGCGCAGTCCGCCAGCGTGAAGTCCGCACCCGCCGCCCAGGTCCTGTCGGTTAGCTCTCCTTCGAGCCACGCATAGGCACGTTCGAGCTTTTCCATCGAGAGCGCCAACCCCTCCTGGCGCTTCACCGCATCGCCCGTCAGCGCACCGTCCACGGCATGCTGCGCTGCATTCATTACATGCAGGTCGAAGAAGCGGTCGAGGAAGCGTACCTCCAGGGCGACCATCGGATCAGTGGGCAGCAGGCGACGCGCTCCAGGATGGACCCACTGCAGGTACTCGATGATGATGCTGGTCTCGACGATGCTGCGTTCCGCATCCAGCAGCAGGGGGAACTTGCGCAGCGGCCAGCGACGTTGCCATTCGGCCAAGTGTTGCGGCGATTGCGGATCGAGGCAGCGAAACTCGAAAGGCGTGTCGTTCTCGTACAGCGCGATCAGCACTTTCTGCGTGTACGAGGAGAAGGGGTGACCGTAGAGCACGAGCGACATGGAGCCTCCACTGGGTTGGTCCGCCGGGAGATGCCCCGGCAGCTTGGTTCGGACTCGGGATTGTCACACGCGTGAGATCCAAGCGTGCGCACTTCCAGTCAGCCGTCTGGCGGGCACAGGCGCCATCGAATCGTGACCGAGGCGCCGCCATCTGGCGGGGCTCGAGCTGCGGTGGATGCGAACGGCTCACCGCCGCTGTTCGCCCAAGCTTGCATAGTCGGTGTAGCCGCGCTCGTCGCCGCCATAGAAGGTGGCGCTGTCCCATTCGTTGTAGCCATGGTTGACCATCCAGGCGCCATTGCCGGCGGACTCGCGGTAGGCAAGGCACGCTTGCAGGCGGCGTAGCCGAAGGGCGCATTGCCCTGCTGGTGTTCGCGCGCGCCGCCGGTGGCGCCTTCGATGATGCGCATGTAGGACAGGCCGCAGGTGGCCAGGCCGCGTGCCACATATTCGAACAGCGGCTGCGGTTCGGGGTCGAAGGCGTCGTTGGACGCCTGCGAGCGGATGCTCCAGGGCGACGTGAATATCGGTTCGTTATCGACAATGCTTCGGGGGGCGGAGTTAGAAATGGGAGCGATTCATGGGCAGCGATGGCGCGCCTCTTGCTTGTGAGGGGTCTGGAAGCCTAGACTCCGCGCTGCCACAGGTGTCCTGCAGCCATAGCGCGAGCAGGGTGAAACGGGAAGCCGGTCCAATTCCGGCGCTGCCCCCGCAACGGTAGGCGAGAAAACCCGACGGACGACCACTGCGCTTGCGCGGGAAGGTGTCGGGGTCATGCGATCCGCATCGCATCGCTCGCAAGCCCGGAGACCGGCCTGTGACGGACGTCTCGAGGACGTCCTTCTCGGGCGTTGCGGTGGGCAACACGGCGAGCTGACTTGGCGTGCCGTGCCCTCTCCAGTCAACTTGTCCTGCCTCCACGATGCCTCTTTCCGCGGGTGTGCGTTATGGAGTCGGTAATATGGCAGCGAATGAGTTGCATCGTGTCGCGACGGACGTCGTCACGGTCAAGCTTCTGATCGACGGCGAGTTCGTCGAATCCCGTTCCACAAAGTGGCGCGACGTCGTCAATCCAGCCACGCAGGCCGTACTGGCTCGCGTGCCGTTCGCGACGACGAATGAAGTCGACTCCGCAGTGATGGCTGCGCAGGAAGCGTTCAAGAGCTGGCGCAAGACGCCGATCGGTACCCGAGCGCGGATATTCCTGAAATACCAGCAGCTCATACGCGAGCACATGAGCGAATTGGCGGCGATCCTGACCGCCGAGCAGGGCAAGACGCTGCCCGATGCCGAAGGCGACGTGTTTCGTGGCCTGGAAGTGGTGGAACACGCCGCAGCGATCGGCAATCTGCAGCTTGGCGAACTGGCCAACAACGTCGCCGGCGGCGTGGATACATATACGATCCTGCAGCCGCTGGGCGTCTGCGCCGGGATCACGCCGTTCAATTTCCCGGCGATGATTCCGTTGTGGATGTTCCCGATGGCCATCGCCACGGGCAACACGTTCGTGCTCAAGCCCTCGGAGCAGGACCCTCTGGTCACCATGCGGTTGGTCGAGCTTGCACTACAGGCCGGCATTCCCAAGGGCGTTCTCAACGTCGTGCATGGCGGGGAGGATGTGGTCAACGCGATCTGCGACCATCCACTCATCAAGGCAGTGTCGTTCGTCGGGTCCACCCGAGTGGGCACCCATGTCTACAACCGGGCTTCCCTGGCAGGCAAGCGCGTGCAATGCATGATGGGCGCCAAGAACCATGCTGTCGTACTGCCCGACGCCAATAAGGAGCAGACCCTCAATGCCATGGCAGGCGCAGCTTTCGGCGCTGCCGGCCAACGCTGCATGGCTGCGTCCACCGTTGTGCTGGTGGGTGAAGCTCAGCAGTGGATCCCGGACCTGATCGCGAAGGCGAAGACGCTCAAGGTCAACGCCGGCACCGAGACCGGCACCGATGTCGGGCCGGTGATCTCCCGCCAGGCCCGCATGCGGGTCGAGGAATTTATCGCGTCCGGCATCGAGCAGGGCGCCACGCTGGAGCTGGATGGCCGCCAACCGGACGTGCCCGGATTCGAGGATGGGAATTTTGTTGGCCCGACCATCTTCTCGGACGTCAAGCCCGGCATGCGCATCTACGACGAAGAGATCTTCGGTCCCGTACTGGTGATCCTGGGCGCGGACTCGCTGGATGCCGCCATCGATCTGGTCAATGCGAATCCAAATGGTAACGGCACTGCCATTTTTACGCAGTCTGGCGCTGCGGCACGCCGGTTCCAGGAAGAGATCGATGTGGGACAGGTCGGCATCAACGTACCCATTCCGGTGCCGGTGCCGCTGTTCTCCTTCACCGGCTCGCGCGCATCCAAGCTTGGCGACCTGGGCCCGTACGGCAAGCAAGTAGTCATGTTCTACACGCAAACCAAGACGGTGACGGCGCGCTGGTTCAACGATGAAACACTGGGCCACGGTGTCAATACGACCATCAGCCTGAAGTGATGGCTGCGGTCATGGACATCGAGGCGACCCTGGCGGCGCCGGGACTGAGCGAGGAGCAGCTTGCATTCTGCGAGGCGGCTCGTGAGTTCGCCGAGGCCGAGCTGGCGCCCTATGCCGCGCAGTGGGACGCGCAAGCCATCTTCCCGCGCCAGGCCATCGCCAAGGCAGGTGAGCTGGGGTTCTGCGGCTTGTATGTGGATGAAGAAGCCGGCGGGAGCGGTTTGACGCGGCTGGACGCCGCCATCGTGTTCGAGGAACTGGCGGCGGTCGATCCCTCCACCGCCGCCTTCATCAGCATCCACAACATGGCGACCTGGATGCTCACCGCGCATGCGCGGCCCGGATTGCGCGATACCTGGGGCCCGATGCTGGCGAGCGGTGCGAAGCTGGCGTCCTACTGCCTGACGGAGCCCGGCGCTGGTTCGGATGCGGCCTCGCTGAAGACCCGGGCGGTACGCGAGGGCGACGAATACGTGCTCAGTGGCAGCAAGGCCTTCATCTCCGGCGCCGGCGAAACCGACATGCTGGTAGTGATGGCCCGCACCGGAGGCGAGGGCGCACGTGGCATCAGCGCGTTCGCGGTGCCGGCCACCACGCCCGGCATCACCTACGGCCGCAAGGAAGAGAAGCTGGGTTGGAACAGTCAGCCCACACGCGGTATCACGTTCGAGGGCGTGCGCGTGCCGGTGGCGAACCTGCTGGGCAATGAGGGCGACGGTTTCCGCATCGCCATGAAAGGGCTGGATGGTGGCCGCATCAATATCGGCGCTTGCTCCGTCGGTGCCGGCCAGGGAGCGCTGGATGCGGCCCGGCGCTACCTCGGTGAGCGCCGGCAGTTCGGCAAGGCACTGGCGGAGTTCCAGGCGCTGCAGTTCAAGCTCGCTGACATGGCAACGCAGCTGGTGGCCGCGCGACAGATGGTTCATACCGCCGCCCGCAAGTTGGATGCACGCACCGTGGATGCGACCACCTGGTGCGCGATGGCCAAGCGCTTCGCCACCGATGCCGGATTTTCGATCTGCAACGATGCCCTGCAACTGCATGGCGGCTATGGCTACATTCGCGAATACCCCATCGAGCGCTTGCTGCGCGACTGCCGCGTGCACCAGATCCTGGAAGGCACCAACGAAATCATGCGCGTGATCGTCGCGCGCCATCTGCTCAATACCCAAGAGGAACTGCGATGAGTGACTACCGTGCCCGCGAATGGAGCGGACTGAAACTGGAGATCGACGGGCACACCGCGATTCTCATGCTGTCCAACCCGCCGGCCAACACTTGGACCGTCCACAGCTTGGCCGCCCTGCGCGATCTGGTGGGCGAGCTCAATGCCGATCGCGACATCTATGCCCTGGTGGTGCTTGGCGAAGGCGAGAAGTTTTTTTCGGCGGGCGCAGACCTGAAGCAGTTCGCCAGCGGCGACAAGGCGCTGGCGCGCGAGGCCGCGCGACGATTCGGCGAGGCGTTCGAAGCATTGAGCACCTTTCGTGGGGTGTCGATAGCCGCCATCAATGGCTACGCGATGGGTGGCGGGCTGGAGTGCGCCCTGGCCTGCGACCTGCGCATCGCCGAAGAGCACGCGCAGGTCGCGCTGCCGGAGGCCGCGGTGGGCTTGTTGCCCTGCGCCGGAGGCACCCAGAACCTGCCGCGTTTGGTCGGTGAGGGCTGGGCCAAACGAATGATCTTGCTTGGTGAGCGGATCGATGCGCAGACCGCGCAGCGGATAGGCTTGGTGGAGGAGGTGGTCGGCAAGGGCGAGGCCCGGGCCCGGGCGCTGGCGTGGGCCAAACTGGCGCAGAAGCAGAGCCCGACCAGCGTTGCCGCCTGCAAGCGCCTGGTACAGGCCACCCGCGCACAGAGCCATGCCACCGCATTGGTTGCCGAACGCGAGGCCTTCGTCGACCTGTTCGACTGTGCAGACCAGGCGGAGGGCGTCAACGCTTTCCTGGAGAAGCGCGCTGCGCAATGGAAGAACGCATGAGCGACCTCGTCACTGAGTCACCGGTGCTGTTCGAAGAGCGCGCCGCGACTAATGGCAAGCGGATCGGCATCGCCACATTGAGCGTGCCGAGGACATTGAACGGGCTGTCGCTGGAGATGGCGCGTTTGCTCGACGCACAGTTCGTGGACTGGGCGCAGGACGATGGCATCGCCCTGGTCCTGCTGCAGGGAGCGGGGGAGAAAGCGTTTTGCGCGGGAGGCGATCTGCACGGTCTTTACCGGGGCATGCTGGCGCATGATCGCCCCGCTGGCAGCGATCCCGCCGCCGACCCGCGTGGCAATGAGCATGCCGAGGCGTTCTTCGAGACCGAGTACCGGCTCGATTACCGTATTCACACCTACCCCAAGCCGGTGCTGTGCTGGGGCCATGGCATCGTCATGGGTGGCGGCATCGGCTTGATGTCCGGCGCCAGTCACCGCGTGGTCAGCGAACGCTCGAAGCTCGCTTTTCCGGAGATCACGGTCGGTCTATATCCGGACGTCGGTGGCAGCTGGCTGTTGAACCGCGTTCCGGATCGCGGCGGCCTGTTCCTCGCCCTGACCGGCGCGCCGCTGACCGCTGGCGATGCGATCCATGCGGGACTGGCGGATCATTTCATCCCCGAAGCAAGTCGCCCGCAGGTGCTGGAGGCGCTGCTGCACGAAGCATGGGGCGAGCATTCCGCGGCCAGCCACCGCCGCTTGAGCCAGTTGTTGCAGGGATTCGTGCAAGCGGCCGAGCCCGGCCCATTGCAGAGGCATGCGGCGCTGATCAGTGCGGCCTGCGCGCATGACCTGGCGGGGATCGTATCCGCCATCGCCGGGATCGATCTCGACGATGCCTGGCTACAGAACGCCAAAGCGACCTTGGCGGCCGGCGCGCCGGGTTCGGCGCGTCTGGGCTTCGAACTGCAGCAGCGCGCGGCGACGTTGTCGCTGGCCGATACGTTCCGGCTGGAATACGTGGTCTCGTTGCACTGTGCCGCACATGGCGATTTCGCCGAAGGCATCCGCGCCCTGCTGATCGACAAGGATCGCAACCCACGCTGGAACCCGGCGACGTTGTCCCAGGCCACGCCGGCTTGGGCCGAAACCTTTTTCACTGCGCCCTGGTCAGCCGACCAGCATCCGCTGGCCGATCTGGGGCGCACTACGGAGACCTGCGCATGAGCCGCATCGCTTTCATCGGTCTGGGCAATATGGGCGGGCCGATGGCCGTCAATCTGTTGCAGGCGGGCCACGCTGTGCGAGTGTTCGACCTGCTACCGGCTGCGGTGGACACCGCCGTCGCCGCCGGCGCCACGGCAGCGACCGATGCTGTGGCTGCAGTCGCCGAGGCGCAGGTCGTGATCTCGATGTTGCCGGCCAGCCGGCATGTCGAGTCGCTTTACCTGGGGCCGGAAGGATTGCTCGCCAGCATTCCCGCCAATGCCTTGGTGATCGATTGCAGCACCATCGCACCGGCCTCGGCGCGCAAGGTGGCCGAGGCGCTTGCCGCTCGCGGCCTGCAGATGCTGGATGCCCCGGTGTCCGGCGGCACAGCCGGCGCGGCGGCCGGCACCTTGACCTTCATTGTGGGGGGCGAGGAGGCCGCCTTGGAGCGCGCCCGTCCGCTACTGGAGGTAATGGGCCGGAACGTATTCCACATGGGGGGCGTCGGCGCCGGCCAGGTTGCCAAGCTGTGCAACAACATGGCACTGGGCGTGATCATGGCGGTGACGGGCGAGGCGATCGCGCTCGGTGTCGCCCACGGGCTTGATCCCAAGGCGCTGTCGCAGATGATGGCGGTGAGCACCAGTCGCAGTTGGGCGACCGAAGTCTGCAATCCCTGGCCGGACGTGCTGGAGAACACGCCGGCCTCGCGCGGCTACACGGGCGGATTCGGCAACGACCTGATGCTCAAGGATCTGGGCCTGGCCGCGGAAGCGGCGATGGGCGTGGGTGCGTCGATCCCGCTGGGTGAACTGGCCCGCAACCTCTACGCCATGAACAGCCGGCAGGGCAATGGTGGTCTGGACTTCTCCAGTGTGGTCAGGATGGTGGCGGGGAATCTCGTGTGACCGAGGCCAGCGGTCCGCGATCAGGCCGGATCAGGCCGGGAATTCGTCCATCAGGATGAAGGTGCCGGTCTGCCGCTGATGCGCATCGATGAGCGGAACCAGTCGCGTGAAATGCTCGCTCGCACAATGGGCATCGAGTGCTGCCCGATCCGTCCATTCCTCGATGAAGATGAAGTGACCGGGATCTTTCTGGTCCACGAACAGCTCATAGGCGATGCAACGCTCCTCCTGTCGCGTCTTCTCGATCAGTTCCTGATAGAGCGGCAGGACGACTCCGACTGCCTCCGGCTTGATGAAGTCCTGAGCGATGACCTTGAGCATGGTTGCTTCCCGACCTTGACGACCCCCAACCCAATTTTACCAGGACTGAGCTGCGGCGGATCGGGCGCCAAATCGATGGCCTCTGGGGATGAGTGCGCTCAGTGCCTGGGGCGCATGGCGGGTCTTGCCTAAGAAACCTCATCGCGTTACGATTCGTAACATGTGACATGTTGTAACATGATTATAGCCGATGCCAGGACCGCTGCCGCCTTTAGGTGATCTCGAGCATGAAGTTGTCCAGCTCATCTGGACGCACGGTCCGATGACCGCTGCCGCGGTGCGCAAGGCGATCCCGCGTCCGCTCAAGGATCCTACCATCCGTACGGTGCTGCGCCGATTGGAAGAGAAGGGTTACCTGCGCCACAAAGTGCAGCAGGGCACCTTCATCTATCACGCGCTCGAGACGCGCGAAGAGGTGGCGGTGAAAGCTGTCAAGAGTATCGCCGATCAGTTCTGTGGCGGCTCGATCGAAGCGATCATGAGTCTGGTGAAGGCTGAGATGAGAACCCGCCTCAAGCCGCGGTGAGCCCATGGTCATCGCTCAGCTGAAGTTTGCTCAAGGCATTGGCGCGGCGATGGACACCCAAATCGAGCCGAATCCGTGGATGCGTCAACCACTCGGCGTCCGGATCATCGTCCTCGCAGGTGCCGTGGTGCTGCTTGTGATCCTGGCCGCGACATTCTTGGGCTCCGGGGTTCGGACCTTGCGCGTTCCTGCGTTGCAGGTAACCGTGAATACCGTGGAGCAAGGTGTATTCCGCGATCTCATTCCCCTGCGCGCCAAGGCCGTGCCGCGGGACACCGTCTATCTCGACGCTATCGAGGGTGGCCGTGTCGAGCGCGTACTGGTCCAGCCCGGCGAGATGGTCGAAGCGGGGCAACGCATGATCGAGTTCGGCAACACCAATCTGCAGCTTCAGGTCATCCAGCAAGAGTCGCAGCTCAATCAGGCGATCTCGCAGCTGCAGCAGAATGAGATCGCTCTCGAGCAGACCTTGGCCTCCAACGAGCGCCTGCTCGCCGACATCGACTACAACATCGTACGCCTGACCCGTTCCGCTGGCCGCCGCGAAGCGTTGGCGGCCACAGGCGTGGCCTCCGCCGAGAGCCGCGACGCCGTCGTCGACGAGCTCGTGCATTACCAGCATATCCGGCCGATACAGGCCGAAAGCAATCGTCGGCAGGCGCAGTTGCGCACGCGCCTTCTGCCCGCGATCCACGATCAGCTGGATAAGCTGCGGCAGAATCTCGAAGTCGTGCGCTCGAAGCTCGACAACCTCATCGTCCGTGCTCCGATCGCCGGACGCATCACTCACATCGATCTCAAGCTTGGCGAGCATCGAAACCCCGGCCAGCGGCTCGCCGAGATCACGCCCGATACCGGCTACAAGCTCTCCGCCGACGTGGACGAGTTCTACCTCTCCCGCGTGCGTGATGATCAGGTTGCGTTCGTCGAACTGGACGGTCAATCGATCCGTGCGCGCGTCGCGCGCATCTATCCGCAGGTAAACAATGGGCGTTTCATGATCGATCTCGCTTTCGAAGGTGCCGATCCCGCCGCTCTCGTGCCGGGCCAGGCGCTGCAGGGCCGGCTGACCCTTGGCGATGACCGTCCGGCGCTGGTGCTGGCCGCCGGAGCCTTCCTCGAACGTACCGGCGGCGATTGGGCTTTCGTGCTGAGCGGGGATGATGTTGCGGAGCGGCGCGGCATCAAGATCGGCCGGCGCAATGCCGAGCAGGTGGAAATCGCGGCCGGTCTGAAAGCGGGCGAGCGCGTGATCACGTCCGATTACATGGGCTACGAGCGTCTGGATCGCATCGTTTTGACGCAGTGAAAGGGGAAGAAGATGTTGAAGCTGGAGAACATCGCGAAGATCTATCACACGACGGAAGTCCAGACCTTGGCGCTCGATGCCATCCATCTCGCAATCCACCCCGATGAATTCGTCGCGATCATGGGTCCTTCCGGCTGCGGCAAATCCACGCTTCTCAATGTGCTCGGCCTCGTCGACCAGCCCACGTCCGGCGCCTACTGGTTCTATGGCGAGAATGTTGCTGCCTATGGGGAAGAGCAACTCACTGCCGTGCGCCGCAGGATCGGAGTGGGTTTCATCTTCCAGAGCTTCAACCTGATCGACGACCTGAACGTCGCCGAGAACATCGAAGTGGCCCTCATCTACCGCCGTGTGGCGATCCGCGAGAGAAAGCGCCGGGTGGCCACGATGCTCGAGCGCATGGGCCTCGCTCACCGTGCCAGGCACATGCCGCAGCAGCTTTCCGGCGGTCAACAGCAGCGCGTGGCCATTGCTCGCGCCCTGGTGTGCGAGCCCAAGCTCATTCTCGCCGACGAGCCTACCGGCAATCTCGACACTGCCAACGGTGAGGCAGTCATGCAGATGCTCGAGCAGGCGGTCGGCAACGGCACGACGGTAGTCATGGTCACCCACTCGGAGGCGTTCGCGGCCAGGGCCCACCGCAGCATCCACCTCTTGGACGGGCGTATGGTCGATCACGTATCCACCGCCGCGTAAAGAGGCCGCGCCATGCTGCGTAACTATCTGGCAACCATGTTGCGCAACCTCGCGCGCAACCGGCTCTATGCCATCATCAATATCGTCGGCCTTGCGCTTGGCTTCACTGCCGCGATGCTCATCGCCCTCTATGTCCACGACGAACTCACCTTCGATACCTGGCTGGCGGGCCACGAAAATGTCTACCGCCTGGCCAAGGAAGTCAGGCCGCCGGGGGTGGCACCTCTTGTGAGCGACGCCGCGGGGCCGGCGGAGGCCTCATGGTTCGCCGGCGATTTGTCCGAAGTGATCGCCGCCGTGCGTCTTTGGCCCGATGAGCGCAGCCTGCGTCGCGGTGCGGTCGAAGCCATCGAATCCATCGTCTGGGCCGATCCGAGAGTATTCGAGGTTTTTCCGCTTCCGGTGTTCGACGGGGTGCTCGATGGCGCGCTCGCTGCTGCGGACTCGGTGGTGCTGACGCGCTCGATGGCGCGTAAATACTTTGGCACCGACCGCGCCATCGGCGAAACGCTCGAAGTCGACCGCACGCATCCGTTGACAGTGACCGCGGTGCTGGAAGACCTGCCCGCGCGCTCGCATCTCGATCTGCGCGTGTTGATTTCAGCACGATCGGCGATCTCCCCCACGCTCACCACCGAGGGCGTCAATGCACAGGCTTTCGGGTTGGGCCCCGTACTGACCTACCTGCGGCTGCGCCCTGGAGCATTGGACTCAGTGCGCAACGCGGCGCCCGGTATTCTTGATCGCCATACCGAACGGGTCAGTTTCGGTCCCGGCAAGACGCTGCCGGCCAGCGCCATTGTGACTTACGATTTCCAACCGCTGGCCGGCATTCACATGATCTCCACAGCTGGGCGTACCGTGCAGAGTCAGCCGGGTCTGTTACGCCCGGCTGGAGACGCAGGCATGGTCAAAGCCTTGCTTCTCACTGGCGCCCTGCTGCTGTTCGTTGCAATGGCCAACTTCACCAACCTGATGGTGGCTCATGCGCCGCGCCGGGCCACTGAGATTGGCGTGCGCAAGTCAGTGGGTGCTCGCCGCATTGACTTGATGATGCAGTTCTTGGTCGAGTCCTTCCTTTATGTGGGCGTCGCCCTGGCCATCGCGCTGCTGTGCGTGCAGGCGCTGCTCCCCGGCCTCGGCGCTCTGGTTGGGCGTGAGATCGAGCTTGCCGGCAAGGCGCCCCTGCTCATGCTCATGCCGACTGCGCTATTCCTGGTGGCGGGGGTATTGGGCGGCTTTTATCCCGCCTACATCCTGTCGCGCTTGCGGCCTGCCTCGGCACTCAGAACGAAAGGGCTGGCGGTGGGAGGTGGGGGTTTTGCACGCGAGATGTTGGTGGTCATGCAGTTCGCCGTGCTCATCGGTTTGCTTGTCGCTACAGCGATCATTGGCCGCCAGACCGCGTTCTCCGTGCACAATGCGCTGCGTGCGGATGCGGATCAGCTCCTCATGGCCGGCTCGCCTTGCGACGAGAGCTTCAGAACGAGAGTATCGGCCCTGCCAGGCGTGCGCGGCGCAGCCTGCGTGACCCGATCGTTATTCGGCGGTTTCGGTGGGGTCCGACTCATTTCAACTGCAGAGGGGGTGCAATTCAATCTCTACAACGTAGGAGCGGATCCGGGCGCCCTTGAACTTTATGGCTTTGCGCCCCTCGCGGGTCGCTTTTTCCAACCCGGCGACGAGGAGCGCCCGCCGCCTGCCAGCGGCGGGCTGGGGCGCCGCGTCATCATCAATGAAACCGCGGTGCGCAAGCTTGGCTTCGCATCCCCCGAAGCCGCTTTGGGCAGCGATGCCCACGGGCAGGGCCTGGACATCATCGGCGTCGCGCCCGACTTTCCCATTACCGTCCGCTCGCCGCGCGATCCAATCGAGGCGATCGCCTTCTGGCCGGCACGCGCCATGACCGGCTTGGGCCGCACCGATCCGTCGCTTCTTCTCATCAAGCTTGACGGGACACGTCTCGGTGAGACGTTACAGGGGATCGACGCCGCATGGAGAAGCCTTGGTGCCGAAGTCCCGCTGACGCGTAGGTTCGTGAATCAGTATATCGAGGATCAATTTCGGGACCTCGAGCGCCAGAGAGATGCGTTCAACTTGTTCTGTGCCATTGCCGTTTTCATCGCTTGTCTCGGCCTCTTTGGCCTGTCCGCTCACTATGCTGAGAGCCGCACCAAGCAGATCGGTATTCTCAAGACCATGGGTGCGAGCAGCATTGACGTGCTCAAGCTTCTGCTGTGGCAATTCACCAAGCCTGTGCTATGGGCGAATCTCATCGCGTGGCCCGCGGCCTACTTCATCATGCGGCGCTGGCTCGAAAGCTTCGCCTACCGCATCGAACTCGCGCCCTGGATGTTCCTGAGCGCTTCGACCATCGCGCTGGCGATCGCGTTCGTCACCGTCATCGCCCACGCATGGCTGCTTGCCCACGCCCATCCGGTGCTGGCGCTGCGCCATGAATAATCCAGTTCCGATCTTTTGCGGGAGGCCGGGGGTGTTGCCAAACAGACCGGCCGCATCTGAATCTGGATCCGGAAAGTCGGTCTTGACTCAGGCCCAGGCGGGCCGGCCCAGCCGGCTGGCCCGCGCGGCGCTGACAGGGTTGATGACGAGCCGTCGATCGCTAGTCCGGGAGAATCGCTATGGCGCCTGGGTTGAGCGAGGGGGTGGAGAACGGCGAGCCGGAGATCGCGGTCAGTGCACCAGTGCTGGAGTCGATGTTGTACACGCGCAGCTGAGATACGCCACTCACATAAAGAAATCTCCCACTCGGATCGGCCGTTATTCCAGACGGCGAGACGATGTTGTCGATGGGCGAGCCGGGCAGGGTTGTCAACGTGCCGGTCGTGGGTTCGATGCGGTAAGCGGAAATGTTGTTCGAGCCCACATTTGTCACATAGAGGAACTTGCCGCCGGAGTCGATCACGCCCAGAGAAGGAGCACCTCCACCGGTCGCGAAGGGCGAGCCGGGGATGGGTGTAAGAGCGCCGGTGCCGTCATCGATCTGAAAGCCGCGGACCAGCGAGTTGTAGTCAGACACGTAAAGAAATTTTCCACGCGGATCCATCACCAGCGCTCGGGCGGCTATTGGAACTGGATAGTAGCCAAGGTGAGTCGGCACCCCAGTCGTGGCGTTGAGCGCATAGGCGGACACGTTCCGATCGGAGAGACTGGCGACGTATAGATACTTTCCACTCGGTGTGATCAGGCTGTCGGCGGGTTGATCGCCGGTTGGCACCGGCGAGCCGCTGGCGGTCAGTGCGCCGGTGGTGGCGTTGATAGCCAGCGTCGATATCGAGTTGCCGCCTTGGTTCACGACGTGGACGAACCTGCCGTCCGGAGTGATGCTGAGCGTGCGTGGGCGATCGCCGACAATGGCGAACGGTGAGCCGGAGATTGGAGTCAATGTGCCGTCGACGCTATTGATCGAGTAGCCTGCGATATCGTTGGTCGACATGTTGGGGACGTAGAGGAACCGCTTGTCGGGCGTGATTCCAATGTCGTATGAGTTCGAACCGTTGGCATTCGAGGAAGCAGGGGTGATCGCGCCCGATGCGCTGTCGACCGAGAACGCGCCGATAGTAGTGCCGCTGATATCGGTCACGTAGGCGTAGCGGGATGCCGGCGCGGCGCAGGTTATCGAAACGTTGGTGATATCGTCGCCCAGGACGATGCCACTGCCGTGGCTCACGGTGCAATGCTGTGCCGGCACGCTCGGTTGCGTCGTGACGGCGACGGTATAGCTCGCTCCCATCGTGAGCGGTGTCGGGAATACGAATCCGCCATCGCTGACTACCGCAAGCGTGTCGCCGCCGTTGATCTCCAACACCACGTCGCTCACGTAGCCGGTGATCAATCCTGATATCGATCCGCCGACCGTGAAGATGTTGTGGGTGCACGTGACGGTGACGTTGGAAACATCGCTGACACCCATCGTGCCGGTGCCGCCGATGATGTCGCAGGTTTGTGCCGCAGGCTGGGTTTGCACGGTTATCGCATACGTCGCACCCTCCGCCACGGGCGTCGGAAACGCGAATGAGCCGTTGGTGTCGAGTGTGAGGTGTTCGCCATTGCGGCTCAAGGTCAGCGAGCCGGCCAGGCCGGTGAGGATGCCGCCGAGCGCATGGGTGTTGGCCTGGCAGCTCACCGCGATGCTCGTGATGTCCTGGCTGCCAACGGTGCCGTCACCGGATGAAACATTGCACGTCGCCCCGGCGGGCTGAGTGTGCACGGCGATCGCATAGGGGCTGCCGGGTTGTGCACGCGTCGGGAAAGCAAAGCTACCATTGGCGGAGAGGACGATCAGGTCGTTGCCGTTCTGCAGTCCGACGGTGCCGTTGAGGCCGAAGACGTTGCCACCAACCGCATACGTGTCGGTGACGCATGTTACTGCGACGTTGCTGATCGTCCGTGGCAGGATCCCCGTCGCATTGGCCACGGAGCAGGTCTGGTTGGCGGGCTGGGTGCCGACCGTGACGGCATAGGCCTGGCCCAGGTCGAAAAGCGTGCGGAAGCCGAAGGAGCCGTCGCTGGTGATTTGCAGGGTTTCGCTGTCGTTGAGCACGAGCGTCACCGTGCCGGAGAGCCCGCTGACCGTGCCGCCTAGGTTCGCAACGAATAGCTCAGGCTTGCCGGAATCCAGACAGCCCGCCAGGGGCAGCGCTAACACTGCCGTCAACATCCATCCAAATAGCCGCACGACGAACCTCGGTTGCCACCTCAGGCTGATCGGCTGTCGCGTGTTCGAAGGAGAGTCGCTGCGCGTGGGCGCGCGATTGAGCATGCGCTACTGACCAGGATCGCCGATTGTCGCCGGCCAGGGACTCGACTACTGTGATGCGGTGCAAAAAAACAGGCCGCCAAGATGGGCCGCCCGGCATCCTGATGCCGTGCCGCGGGCCTCGTGGTATCCGCAGCGGTGAGTGCACCGAGCAGACCTTGCCGGCCGGCGCCGGAGTCCTCTCCACCAAGGCTGCGTGGGCGCTGATTCACGTGCGGGAAGGCGGCTGCGCTGGGCTCGGCACGCATGTTCTTGGAGTTCCACGCGCGGCCGGAGCAGGGGCCGCCCGATCCGCATGCGGTGCGGCAGGGGTCTTGCCGAGCGGGTAAGGCTGCCGCGGCATCAGGTCAAGGAGTTCAGTGCCGGGGCCACGGCGCGCTTGGGGCGCGTGGGGTCCATATGGTGTTATTATAATTGAGAATCATTGACCTTAGAGACGCCCCTTAGGAGGCTCAGCAAGATGAAGAGTTTGAGGTTTGCCGCTGCCATCGTGTCGCTCGTCGCCGCCGGTCCGCTCTTGGCCGCCGACGCGGTCTGTTCTACCGAGATCGAAGGCAACGATGCCATGCAGTTCAACAAGACGAGCATCGAGGTGCCGCAGAGCTGTGCCGAGTTCGAGGTCATCCTGAAACACGTCGGCAAGATGCCCAAGGCGGCGATGGGCCACAACTGGGTGCTGACTAGCGCCGCCGACATGCAGGCTGTCGCCAACGATGGGATGGCGGCCACTATCAACAACGACTTCCTGAAGCCAGGCGACACGCGCGTGATCGCGCATACGAAGATGATCGGCGGCGGCGAAACCGCGGCGGTAACGGTGCCCGTCGCAAAGCTCAAGGCTGGCGATAGCTACGCCTTCTTCTGCTCGTTTGCCGGGCACTGGGCGCTCATGAAAGGCACGCTGACGATCAAGTAAGAGCAGAAGCCTCGAAAGGGGGCGAGCCGAACTTGCGATGGCGCGACAAGGCGATGCGCTTGTCGCCAGGGTGATTTCCGTGTCCTCGGCGCTGGCCGCGATATTCGCGAGGGCGATCATCGTAGCCAGCCGGCGGTCACGGCGCTTCTAGGGGCTCAACTCCCGCGCTGGTGCGGCCGGCTGTGCTGTCGCGCAGCCGGCGGTACGCGCGACAAGGCGCAGCGCTTCCCTGGCGCAACCCGGCGCTGTGCGGGCCGCGGCAAGGCTCACTGCCGCGCGTAAATGACTTCGCCGCCACGGATGGTGCAACGGACTGCGGCGAAATTCTGCGGTGAATCCGCAGGATCCGCATCCAGCACGACGATGTCCGCGTCCATCCCGGCAGCGATGCGGCCTCGCCGATTCTCCTCTTTCCAGCGCGCGGCAGGCGTCGTGGTCAGCGAGGCGAGGATCTGCATCGGCGTCAGGCCGGCTTTCGCCATCAGTTCGTATTCGCGAGCAGGATCGTAATCGGTCATGTAGCCGACGTCGGTGCCGAAGAGCACCTGCCCGCCCATTGCCGCGAACTTGCCGAGCTCCGCCACACTTTCGTTCAAAAGCCGCTCGGCGATCGCGGCCGGCGCGCGCTCCTTCTCCAACTCGAACTCGAATAGTTGGAGGGTGGGTATCATCGACATCCCCGCGTCCCGCACCTGCTTCATCAGCGCCTCCGGCCACGGCACGGGCGCGCCGAGCGGTGGATGCGCCAGGATATCGACCCGTGCCTCCAGGGCTTCCCGGATGCCCTGGATGTCCGTCGGATGAGCGAACACCAGCTTGCCCCGGCGGTGAGTTTCATTCACCGCAGCGCGTGCGATGTCGAGCGGTATCCGCTTTACGGTGTTGTTGCCTTGGGGCGTGGTGACGAAGAGTTTTGCGCCGTCGCTACCGGCGTCGAAATTTTCGCGCAGTACCTGCAACGCCTCGTCGACCGAGTTGGGCTGCGGTAGCTTCTCGAGCAGATCCTCGCGCCAGTGAGCGATGTAGACCGGCAACCCCTGCGGCGGAAAGAGAGGCAGGCCCACGGTGAGGATTCTCGGTCCGCGCACATCGCCTTCCTCGATCCTGTCCCGCAGGGCCAGCGTGTTGTCGCGATCGGAAGTGATGTCGAAGACGGTTGTATAGCCGTATCGCGTCAACATCTGCATCAGCGCGACGTCGAGCGCCTTGGCTGGCTGATGACGGGCATCGATAAATTCGTCGCTGGTGAAGTGCACATGACTGTTCTGGAAGCCCGCCACGACCACGCTGCCTTGGCACTGCGGCGCCCTCGTCGTCGCCACTGTGCTCGTCTCCGAGGCGGGTATGACGGACTGGATCTTCGTGCCCGCGATCACGACCTTGCCGCTGATCGGTGCCATATCAGGCGCCGGATAGATCTTCACTGCGTCCAAAGCCCAAGCTTGTTGAGCCTGTGCAGCGGGTGCCAACAATCCCGCAAGGGCGACGATCA
Organism: Steroidobacter denitrificans; assembly: GCA_040395055.1. Lineage (GTDB taxonomy): Bacteria > Pseudomonadota > Gammaproteobacteria > Steroidobacterales > Steroidobacteraceae > Steroidobacter > Steroidobacter denitrificans_A. The sequence continues at coordinate 167 of JBEBRC010000008.1, read as the reverse complement.
GAATTTCCAGGCGACTGTTCGACATGTCTGACCCCATTGAACCGATGAATTCGGTATGCCAGCTAAGCGGTCGCGGCAACTTCGCCGACCACGTCGCTTCTGACGAGCGAAACGAGCGACAGGTTGCGGCCGCAACCATGGCTGCGGACACGCAGGTATTGTATCCG
>JBEBRC010000007.1:0-38219 GCA_040395055.1 Steroidobacter denitrificans | reverse complement strand
GCGATATAGAAGCCCTGGGCATACTCGACCCCGATGTCGGACAGGCATGCCAGCACCTCGGCGGACTCGACCCGCTCGGCGATCGTCTTGATGCCCATCGCATGGCCGATCTGGGTGATCGCCTCGACCATGCTGCGATCGACATGGTCGGTGGTCATGTTCTGGATGAACTGCCCGTCGATCTTCAGGTAGTCGACCGGCAAGGTCTTCAGGTACATGAACGAGGACAGCCCGCTGCCGAAATCGTCCAGCGAGAACAGGCAACCTCGGGCGCGGAACTCGCGCATGAAATGCACTACCTTGGGCAGGTTGTAGATTGCCGCGGTCTCGGTGATCTCGAAGCATACCGAGCCGGGGCTCAGATCGTAGGTCTGCAGCTCGTTGATCAGGAACTCCAGGAAGCGATCGTCGTTGAGCGAGGTACCGGACAGATTGATCGAGAGCATATAGCCATGGCGCGGATCGCCATCGGTACGGTAATGCGCCAGGGATCCCAGCGCCTGGCTGACCACCCAGCGGTCGATCATGGGCATGATGTTGTAGCGCTCGGCGGCCGGAATGAACTCCGCCGGCAGCACCAGCTTGCCATCCTCGCCGCGCATGCGTACCAGCAGCTCGAAATGCCCGCGCGGATCGCGATTGGCGCCGATCGGCACGATCGGCTGGTAATACAGCTCCAGCCGGTTCTCCTCGCAAGCGCGTGTCAGGCGCGACACCCACTGCATTTCCCGATGCCGCTCGGGGGCGGCGCCGTACTGGTACATGTGCACCCGGTTTCGGCCCGAATCCTTGGCGGCATAACAGGCGACGTCGGCGGCGCTCATGACGCTGGCGATGCTTTCACTGCCATTGTTGATCTCCACGATACCGATGCTGACGCCGACATTCATCGCGCCGTCGTCCCATTCGAAGCGGTAGTCGTGGATCGCCTGGCGCATATTGTCGGCGATCTTCGCCGCCCGCTCGGCAGTACAGTCCTGCAGCAACACGCCAAACTCATCCCCGCCCAGGCGAGCGATCGTATCGCTGGCGCGGATGCGCGTCTGCAGGATGCCGGTGATCTGCTTCAGCAGCCGGTCGCCGGCCTGATGCCCGCAGGTATCGTTCACCAGCTTGAATTGATCCAGGTCCAGATACAGCAGAACGTGGGTCGTCGCCTCGTCCGAACGGGCCGTGAGCAAGGCTTCATTCAGCCGGTTCTCGAACTCGCGCCGGTTGATCAGGCCGGTCAGCGCATCATGGCTGGCCTGGAACGCCAGTGCGCGGCGCAGACGCCGCTCCTTGCTCACATCATGGAACACCATCACCGCGCCGATGATCGCGCCCGCGCGGTCGCGAATCGGTGCGGCGGAGTCCTGGATGGCGATCTCCTGGCCGCGGCGATTGAGCAGCACGCTCTGGTCGGTCACCGTCACGACGTGGCCTTCGCGCATCGAGCGCGTCACCGGATCCTCCAGCCGCTCGCGCGTCACTTCGTTGAGGATATTGAATACTTCGCCGAGCGTCTTGCCCAGCGCTTCGCTCGACTCCCAACCCGTCAGGTCTTCGGCGACCGGGTTGAGATACTCGATGCGTCCTTGCGCATCGGTCGTGATCACCGCATCGCCGATCGATTGCAGCGTGACCTGCGCCTTTTCCTTTTCCTCGAATACCGCCGTCTCGGCGCGCTTGCGCTCGCTGATGTCCGATATGGTCCCCTCGTAGCCCACCAGGCTGCCGCCGGCGTCGCGCACGGCACGGGAGTTCTCCAGTACGGTCAGGATCGTGCCATCGATGCGCCGCAGCTGAAACTCGGCGTTGCGCACTTCGCCGTCGCGCTGCAGCGCCTCGATGATTGCCTGGCGCTGCCCGGGATCGTGGTAGATCGACTCGGACGGCCGGGCAAGAAGTTCCTGCGGCGATGCATGTCCCACCATCCGCGCCAGCGCCGGATTCACCGACAGGAATCGCCCCCCGCAGGTGGAGCTGTAGACGCCTTCCATGACGTTCTCGAACAACCGCCGATAGCGTGCCTCGCTCTCGCGCAGCGCGCTCTCGGCCCGGCAACGCTCGATCGCAATGCCGGCCAGCTGCGTCATGCGCGACATCAATTCGAAATCGCGCCGGATCGGACTGCGCGAGGTTTTGAAGTACAACGCCAGCGTGCCCAGGGTGCGTCCGTCGGCGGCATGAATCAGTGTCGACCAGCAGCTGTGCAGCTGTGCCGCCAGCGCGATGTCGCGCATCTTCTCCCATAGCGCATCGCGCGCGATCTCCGCCACGATGACCTGCCGGCGCAGATAGACCGCAGCGGCACAGGAACCGTTGCGCGCCCCCACGGCGATGTTGCCGCTCGCCGCCGCGTAGTCAGGCGGCAAGTGTGGTCCTGCGCACAGGTTCAAATGCTGGCCGCTGTCATCCAGCATGCGGATCGCGCACACGGAATCCGGCGCCACACGTTCCACGGCCTCGGTGATCGCCTCCAAAGTGAGGCGCAGCTCTATATTGCTGGCCAGGCGCTCGAACACCCGGCGCTCGCCGGCCGCCATCATTTCGGTACGCTTGCGTTCAGTGATGTCGGTGATGCTGCCGCGGATCAGCCGATCGGTGCCGGACTGCAGGCGCACCCAGCGCACTTCACAGGAAACATCGTTGCCGTCACGGTCGCGGAACACCCATTCCAGCACCGGCGCCTCGCCCGCCAGGGTGCGTTCGAACTGCGCGCGATTTGCGTGCGCGGACAGCGAACCGTCCGGCTGGTGCGGTGGACTGAGACTGTCCGGGCTGCTCGCGAGCAGGGCCTCGCGCTTCATCTTGAAGAACCGCACTGCGTTCTCGTTCACGTCGACCAGTCGATTCTGGTCGAGATCGACCACCACGATGGTCTCGGGTGCATGTTCCACCAAGGTACGATAGCGCGCCTCGCTGTCGCGCAGCGCTGCCTCCGCCATCTTGCGCTCGCTGGTATCGCGCAGGCACACCACGAACACCGTCTTGCGATTGACGCGCGTTTTACTGACGGCGATCTCGGCCGGGAACGACAGGTTGTTGGCACGCAGACCGAGCGTCTCGTGCGGCGTCAGATCGATCTGGGTATCGTCCAGGCGCGCCGCCAATTGCTCGAGCTCCTCCGCCAAGGATTGCTTGGTCCCCAGATGAGGCAGCAGGAAGTTCAACAGGCGCCCATCGACGTCGGGTTCGGCGTGACCGAATACTCGCTGGCCGGTCGCGTTGAGCGAGGCAATATGCCCCGCCTCGTCAACCGTCATGATCACATCCTTGACGTGATCCACCACCGCTTGCAGCTGGCTGGCGGTGCTCTCTCGCAGCTCGCGCGTGAGTGCGGTCGCCTCATCCGACATCAACTGCATCGAGCGGACGATGCCGCGGCGCTCCGCGTCCGTACGTCCGTAGGTATCGTCGATCGCAGCCAGCAAGCGGGCAAGGTCCATCTCGCCGTTCTCGGCGGTGGCGTCTTTGATCTGCTTGTCCAGCAGCCGATGCATCATTGTTCGCCCACTATTCCCAGCACGCCGAGACTGCAGTGACGGTTCGCCGGCGAAGCGACCCGTCCCGAATCGCCCTGGGCAGGCCGTGCAGCGCCGCTCTGTTGCTTCTTTCCACAGCGCCCGCCGCACCTGGCTCGGTGCGTTCAGGAAGCGCGAGCTGGGCATCCTAGGAGGTCCAACGGCCCACCGGACGTGAAGCAGCTCCCGGTTTTATGTGAAAGTCCTGCCAATTTCCCGAGAAAACGCAGACTTATGTCCTATTTCTCACTATCGGAGCGCGCAGCGGCGAGCCAACCGGAGTGCTCGGACGACCGATCGGCCGTCCTCAGCGCTACGCGGCCCTGTCATCGGGCACCCTGAATCGGTAGCCTAGCGATATGGCCTCCGATCTCGAATTCGACTTTTCCGAACCTCGCCCACTCTCGCCCGGCCGTCAGGACACCCGTGATGTCTACACGCCGGCACGCCTGAATCGCGAAGCCCGCACGCTGCTCGAGCGCGGGCTTCCGTCGTTGTGGCTGGAGGGGGAAATTTCCAATCTGTCCCGCCCCTCCTCGGGCCATTGGTATTTTTCGCTGAAGGACGAGTCGGCACAGTTGCGCTGTGCCATGTTCCGCCAGCGCAACCTGGGCGCGCGCTTTACGCCCAAGGACGGTATGCATGTCTTGACGCGGGGGCGGGTGAGCCTTTACGAGCCGCGCGGCGACTACCAGTTCATCGCCGAGCACATCGAGGAGGCAGGCGAAGGCGCATTGCGGCGGCGCTTCGAGGTGCTCAAGCAGAAGCTCGCCGCCGAGGGCCTGTTCGCCACCCAGCACAAACGTCCCCTGCCGCGGCTGCCGCGGCGCATCGGCGTCATCACCTCACCCACGGGCGCGGCGGTCCGCGACGTGCTTCACATCCTGCAGCGGCGTTTTTGTACGATTCCGGTGCTGATCTATCCGGTGCAGGTTCAAGGCACGGCGGCGGCGGCCCAGATTGCGGCGACGATCCGACTGGCCTCCCGCCGGGCCGAGTGCGATGTGCTGCTCCTGGCGCGCGGCGGCGGCTCATTGGAGGATCTCTGGGCCTTCAATGAGGAAATCGTCGCGCGCGCCATCCATGAGTGCGCGATTCCGCTGGTCAGCGGCATCGGCCACGAAGTGGATTTCACGATCGCCGATTTCGTCGCGGATGTGCGCGCTCCAACCCCCTCCGGCGCTGCGGAACTGGTCGTCCCGGACTGTAATGAATGGGCGCGCAACGTGACCCTGCTGTCGCGCCGCGTACGCGTTGCACTCGCACGCCAGTTGGAGGGTCGACGGGACCGCTTCACCTGGCTGCAGCGACGCCTGGCGCAACTGCATCCAGGAGTGGAGCTGCGTCAGCGCGCGCAACGACTGGATGAACTCGAACAACGTCTGCTGCGCCGGATGCGCAGGCATGCCAACGAACGGCGCGCGGACCTGCTGCAGCGGGCAGCCCGGCTGCGCCAGCATTCGCCGGCCATGCGCCTTGCTGCGGCGCGAGGTCGCTTGGAAGCGGCCCGAGTGGCCAGCACGACCGCCCTGCGACAGCGTATCGAGAGCCTGGGCAACCGCTTCGGCATCGCGGCGCGCACGCTGGACGCCGTCAGCCCCCTGGCGACCCTGCAGCGGGGGTATGCCATCGTCACGACGCCTGCCGGCACCGTGGTCACCGATGCCAGTACATTGAACTGCGGCGAGATGATCGATGCCCGAGTCGCGCACGGAGCGCTTCGCGCACGGATCGAACGCATCACGCCTGCCGTGGCGCCCGCCACGGCCGATGACCGCGAGGTGAAATGAAGCAGTCGCTCGCAAATGAATCACGCTTTGGCCGGCTCCTTGCCAATGTCCGCCGGGGTAAGGCAAGCGAGCGCTTTGCCGTGCGCCGGATCCGCATCGTCCATGCCTTGCCCTGGGCCGTTGTCATGGCGCTGGCCGCGATGCCGGCGATCGACGCCGCCTACGCCGGCAACGACATTCCGCCCAATATCGTCCGCGACACGGCACAGCGCTGGAACACTCCGGCGGCGCTGCCGCCAGCTGCCCCTGCCACCGCTGTCAGCGATACCGACCGAGGCGCGGGCGGCCCGGGCAAGGGGATGAAAGTGGCCATGAGCGCGCCGGCCTCGCCTGCCGCGACCGCCAAACCCGTCCCCGATTCGCTCGTCCTGCCACGCGAGAGCCGCGTGCCCGGCGGCATCGCACTGATCGAGATTCCAGGCGGCGACATCGATCCGCCGAGCGCACACTTCGACGGCCATCGAGTCGCCGTGATCAGGCAAAACGATCGCTGGACGGCCGTCGTGGGCATTCCCCTGACGGCCGCCGCGGGAAAGCAAACGCTCAAGGTCCGCACAGCCAGCGGCGCCGCGGACGTCGTCTTTCAAGTCGCCGAGAAGCACTATCGCACCCAGCATTTGACGATCAAGAATCAGCGTCAGGTCGATCCGGCGCCGGACGACCTGAAGCGCATCGGAAGCGAAAGCCAACGCTCCAATGCGGCACTGTCGATGTTCACTGCCTTCGGGTCGCCGGTCTTGCAATTGGACTCGCCGGTAACGGGCCGGCGGTCGGACTCTTATGGATCGCGCCGCGTGTTCAACGGCCAGCCGCGTAATCCTCATTCCGGGATGGACATCGCCGCCCCGCGAGGCACGCCGATCCATTCCCCTGCCGTGGGCGTCGTCGTCGAAGCCGGCGACTTCTTCTTCAACGGCAACACGCTGTATATCGACCATGGGCACGGCCTGGTGACCATGTACTGTCACCTGGAAACGATCGAGGCCAAGGTCGGCGATACCCTGGCGCGCGGTCAACGCATCGGCACCGTGGGCGCCACCGGGCGCGTGACCGGACCGCATCTGCATTGGGGCGTGGCCTTGAATCGGGCCATGGTGGATCCGGCGCTGTTCCTGAACGACGCCTCGTGAGGACTGTCCGTTGCGCGAGCAATGCCGCCCCCTATATCGCCCTATGTGGCACGGACGGCGAACGCGCGATTGCCCAGTGAGATTGCCAGCGATACAAGGGCGCAGCTACGCACTGGAGCGCGTCTCGTTCAGGCCGTTGCCTACGGTGCTAATCAACGGGCGGTAGTAGCGAAACTTTCCGGACGCCTCGCGCGGCACGCTGGTGACGCGCTCGATCTCCGCGCTGCATTCCGCGCCAAACGATGCGCGCACGAGATCCGAAAGCTTCAAGGCCACCGTGGCATCGAATCCCGCCGCACTTTCGACCAGAACCTTCCAGTGCCGCTGATCGATTTGCTGAAACAGAACCTGGCAAACTGCTCCCAATGGTGCTTCCGCAAGCAGCGTCCTGAGACCTTGCACGAGCGAGGAACCATGGACCCTCGTTCCATCGCTGGCCAAAAACAGATCCGCCGCGCGCCCGAGCAGGTTCGACAGCACCGGGTAAGGCCGCCCGCACTCGCAGGGCTCCTCGGACACGCGGCCGCAGTCGCCGATCTTGCAGCGAACCAGCGGCATCGCGCGATTGCTCAACGACGTGACGACGATATCGCCCAATTCGCCCGGCGACGCCGGCTTCCCATCGCGGCAGATCTCCAAATGGACGTTGCAGGCCAGAACGTGCATCGAACCGGCTGGGCATTGGGCGGCGATCGGACCGACTTCGGTGCAGCCGTAAGACTCGAAGAGCTTCGCGCCCAGATGCCTTGTCAACTCCTCGCGCTGAAAGGGATACACTTGCTCCCCACCCAGCTTGACGTGCCGCACCAGCGATTGCGGCAACCCCGGGTAGCGTTGCCGGACATGGCGCGCCAGCGCGGTCAACGCCGACGGTAGTCCCATGCACAATTGAGGGCGCTGCTGCAGCAGATACTCGCAGGCCTCATCCAAGCGAGCAGGGGTCAGCTCGGTCGTTCGAAACACCTTGCAGTTGCGCACCCAGTCCTGCAGCGGATGTCCTGAACCCCACATCAGCAGCGTCCGGACTCCCGGCTCGATACCATGCCAGTGCATCACACGATATTCATTGGCCCAGCCCCACGCCGCGCCGTGGGGATTCCAGGCCACTTGCAGCGGCTCGCCGGTGGAGGCAGAACTATTGCGACAAAACGTCCCAGGCCGTCGATGCCGGGCGCACAACTGTGCACCGTGCGCCTTTATCGTGCCGCGCTCCAGCAGCGGCCACGCTTGCAGCGGCGCTGCAGTCGACCCGGCCAGGCTTTCACGCCACGGGCCTGTGGCATACAGCGGCACCGCCTTGCGCGCGTACGCCAGCATGTTTTTCAGCCGTACCGCATTCAATTCCTGTAACGCAGCACGATCCAAACGCTCCCATGCCTGCAACTGCTCCATGAACGGCCCGACCGGCCGCCCTCGCAAACGCTGCAACGACAAGTACAGGCCACGATGAAACGCATGCTCGATCGCCGGTGACATCTTGCATACCGATTGACTGCCCGCGGACTCCCTATACTGAGCACAATCGTCATTTGTTCCTCTGCGGCGACATGCCGTAGAAAACTTTCAGACTCGCGTGTCGTACCGGCGCGGCGGAGTGAGTGGCGCCGGCGTTGCTCGACACAGGCGCATCAGGGCTGTCGGACGTTGCCGGCCTTGCGATCGCCGCGGGGGCGTATCGCGACGTGCCACCACTGACTCAGATCGGTCAGCACGGGCACCGTCTCCCGCGCCAGCCAGTCGCGATTGCGCCGATGCAGATCGTCGGTGGCATCGAAGCGGTTGAGCAAAACACTTACCTGCTGGCCGGCCAGCGCCGGCAGCGACAGGCGCACGGCATTCAGCGTACCCAGGCCTGCATCCGCCACCAGCAGTACGCGATCCGGCGCCAGGCGCTCGATCAGCGCTACGTTGTCCGCGTCATGCGCGATCGGGGAGCGCAGGCCGCCAGCAGTCTCCAGCAGTCCGAACTGCGTCTGCGCCGGCCACACGATCTCCCCCAGCAAGGCCTCCAGCCGCAACGGTGGATGACCTAGCACATCGGCGGCCATCGGCGGCGCCATCGGCACTGGATACCACCGATGCCGCGGACACACCTCCTCGGCGGCCTCCCCGCTGGCCGCGGCAAGCAGCTCGGCATCCGTACTCTGCTCGCCCGCCACGAAGGATTGCGCGGGCTTGCGCGCGGCAACCCGCAGGCCGCGCTCGCGTGCCTGGAGCAACAAGCGCTGCGCGGCCCAGGTCTTGCCGATCTCCGTGCCGGTCCCTGCGACAACCAGTAGTTCGCCGGGCCGCCGCATCACCGTGCGAGGCGCATGCCGAGCTGCGGGTCGGTGGAGGGACTCGACACCTGCACCAGCGCAGCGCGCAGTTGCATCACCATCTCGTCGGTATGAGCGGCCGACAGTGCAACCCGCAGGCGTGCCGTTCCCAGCGGTACCGTTGGCGGCCGGATCGCAGGCACATACAGCCCTGATTCGAACAATCCCCGGGCGGCGGCAATCGCGGTCGCGTTGTCTCCCAGGATATACGGGATGACCGCGGACGGATGGCCCGGCCGCAACAGGTCGACCAGCATCCGCAGCCTTCCGCGTAGTGCCGCACCCTCATTGCTGCGATAGATCGACAATGCCGCCAGCGCCGCGGCGGCATTCGCCGGCGTCGGCGCTGTGGTGAAAATGAACGTTCGCGCGCGATTCACCAGCAGATCGATCAGGCTCGCCGGGCCAGCCGCCCAGCCACCCAGCGAGCCCAGCGTCTTGGACAAGGTCCCCACGCGCAGATACTCCAGGCCCTCGCATCCAACGGGCCAGGATGGCCCGAGTACGCTATGCGCCTCATCGACCACCAGCAAGGCGCCGTGCGCGGCGCACAACCTGCCCAGCTCCTGCAGCGGCGCGGCATCGCCATCCATGGAAAAAATCGCCTCGGTCACGACGATGCGGCGTCCGGGAGTGCTCTCGAGCAGTTGGCGCAGATGCTCCATGTCATTGTGCCGGAACACGATCGTGCGTGCTTTCGACAGGCGGCAGCCATCGATGATGGAAGCATGGTTCAACGCATCGCTGAAGATCGTCGCATCCGCGGTGCCAAACACCTGTAGCGCACCCAGGTTGGCCGCATAGCCGGTGGAGAACAGCAGCGCGCGCTCGGTCATCTTCCACTGGGCAAGGGCCGCTTCCAGTTCGTGATGCAAGGATCGCGTGCCAGTGATCAGGCGCGAAGCGCCTGATCCGCCGCCCCAACGCATGATCGCCTCGCTGGCCGCCGCGCGCACTTCCTCGTGTGCCGACAGCCCCAGGTAGTCGTTGGACGCGAAGCTGATCATGTCGCGATCCCCGACCCGCCCCTGTATCCCGGCGCCATCGAAAGACACCGTGGCACGCCAGCGATCCGCGCGACGGATGCCGTCGAGTTCGGCTGCGGCCCATTCCGCCCACAGACTCATTTCACCACCTCGATCACGCTGACTTCCCCGCTCCTCCGCACGCAAACGTCAATTACTCAAGCCCGCGGCTCCGTCAGCCCGTCCGTCGGCGTCGGCTCCGCTGGCTGCGCCAAACGTCAATAACTCAAGTCCGGCTCCGCCGGCTGCTCCGCTGGCTCCGCTGCTGCCGCCACCAGTGCCTCGGCGAGGGTGGAGACGATGCGGTCGATTTCCTCGGCGGTCACCGTCAGCGGCGGCACCAGGGTGACATTGCTGCCCAGCGAGCGGGCCAGCACGCCGCGCTGCACCATGGCGGCGCAGGTGCGCCGCGCCAGGCGCTGCGGAGTGTCCCCCGCCAGCTCGATCGCGCACATCAGGCCGGCAATGCGAATCTCCCTTGCCGCGCCGGATATGGCCGGATGACGACGCAGGCCAGCCTCCAGCTGCGCCGAGCGATCCTTGACGTTGTCGAGCACATTCCACTCCTGCATCAACGCCAGATGGCGCAGGCCGACGGCGGCGGCCAGCGCATTGCCGCCGTAGGAATGCCCATGATAGAACGTGCGCTCGCTCAGGTCCGGGCCCAGGAACGACTCGTATACGCGGCGATTGGCGACGCTGGCCGACATCGGCAGATAGCCGCCGGTGATTCCCTTGCCCAGGCACAGCAGATCCGGCCGCAGCCCGCATTGCTCGGAGGCGAACAACGTACCGGTGCGGCCGAAGCCGGTCGCCACCTCATCGCAGACCAGCAATACGCCCGTGCGCTCGCACGCCTCCTGCAATGCCGCGAACTCGTTTGCCGGCGCGACCTGCATGCCCGCGGCGCCCTGGACCAGCGGCTCGACGACCACCGCGGCCAGCCGCGACCCATGCTCCTGCACCATCTGCGCCGCGGCGTGCAGCGCGCCGCGTTCGGCGAACGATGGCGCCCGCAGCACCGGAAAGCGCAGCGAATCGAATACCTCGGTGCCGAAGCCTCCGCCGCCCAGCGACAGGCCGCCGACGGTATCGCCATGATAGGCGTCGCCGAAGGCAAGATAGGTATCGCGCCCCTTGATCCCCAGATTGTGCCAATACTGGAATGCGATCTTGAGCGACTGCTCCACTGCCGATGCGCCATCCGAGGCGAACAGCACGTGGGCCTGCTCGACCGGCACCACCTTCACCAAAGCTTCGGCGAACTCGATGGCGATACGATTGCCATTGCCGAGCAATGTCGTATGCGCCACGCGGTCGATCTGCTCGCGCAGCGCCTCATCGAGTTGCGGGACCCGATGCCCCAGCGTCGTCACCCACAAGGACGAGATTGCATCCAGGTAGCGCCGGCCGTGAACGTCGATCAGCTCGCGCCCCTCGGCGCGCTCCACGATGATGGGCGCATTGCTGGCATAGCAGTCCATTTGCGTAAAGCCATGCCACACGACCGCTGCATCGCGTTCCACCCATTGTTCCGCACGCTTGCCCGCCTGCCGTTCATCACGCTGCGCCACCTGCCTCGCCTCCTCGCTATGCGACATTCACCGCCTCCTGCACCTAAGCGCCTTGCAGGAAGTCTGCAATGACGGGTCGAAACCGATCCATGTCGACCAAAAAGGAATCGTGCCCCTGCAAGGAGGGCAGCCGTGCGAAACGCACCTCCCGTCCGCCCGCCGCCAGGCCATCCGCCAATTCCTGCTGCTGCTGGATCGGAAACAGCAAATCGGTTTCCACGCCCATCACCAGCGCGCGCTCCACCGTGAATAGCTTGAGCGCCTCAGTGACCGAGCCGCCGTGATCTGCCAGGTCAAACAAATCCATCGCGCGGGAAATGTACAAATAGCAGTTCGGATCGTATTGCCCGGTGAATTTCTCGGCATGATTCTCCAGGTATGACTCGACCTCGAAGTCGATGCCGAAAGGATCCCCGGCCGTGCGCTGCACGTCGGCGCGCTCGCGCCCGAATCGTAGATTCCATTCCTGCGCCGAGCGATAAGTGATCATGCCCAGCTTGCGGGCCAGCCGCATGCCCTGCACCGGAATCGCATCCTCGGAGTAGTTGCCTTCGCGCCAGGCAAGATCGCGGCGAATGATCTCGCGCTGCAGGGAGCGCAAGGCGATCGCAAACGGCGCCGAACGCGCCGCGGCCGAAATCGACACCACGCTGCGCGCATGCCCCGGGAACAGCGCGCAATACGCCAGCACCGTCATCCCGCCCAGCGAAGGTCCGATGACCGCCGACAGGGTGTCGATGCCCAAGGCCGTGACCACCTCGTGGCCCGCACGCGCAATGTCCTCGACGGTCAATACCGGGAACGTCAGGCGATAAGGCTGGCCGGTGCCCGGGTTGATGGAGATCGGCGACGTGGAGCCGAAAGGGCTGCCAAGCGAATTGACGCAGACGACGAAGAATCGTCGCGTATCGATCGGCCGGCCCGGCCCGATCATGTCCTCCCACCACCCCTGCGCCGAATCCTGGCTCGAGGATGCGGCGTGCGCCGAAGGCGACAGTCCGGTGAATATCAGAATCGCATTATCGCGGCGCGAAGACAGGTCACCCCAGGTCTCGTACGCGATCTCGACGTTGTGCAGCGATCCACCGCGCCGCATCTCGAACGGCTGCTTGAGCTGCAGTACTTTCCTCGCCGCCGTCATGCTCCACTCTCCTACTTCTTCACGCGCCGCATCATTCGCCTGCGCGAGCGTACCTGCCGCGGGGTGAGAGGATTGCGCTTGTCCTTGAAAGGGTTCTCATCGGAACGGAACTCGACGCGCACTGGCGTACCCTCGAGGCGGAAATTCTTGCGGAAATAGTTTCCCAGGTAGCGCCGATAGGCATCGGGCACGTGCTGCACCTGGTTGCCATGCACGATGATGATAGGCGGATTGCGCCCGCCCTGATGCGCATAGCGCAGCTTGATGCGCCGGCCTCGCACCAACGGCGGTTGATGCTGCTGGACGGCGCTTTCCAGCACCCGCGTCAGCTCCGGCGTGGGCATCTCGCACATCGACGCCTCATAGGCATGGTGCACGGCGCGCATCAGCTCGCCCACTCCCGTGCCATGCAGTGCGGAAATGAAATGAATCGGAGCGAAGTCCAGGAACGGCAGGCGCAGATCCAATCCAGCGCGTATCTCATCGCGCTTGTCCGTTGGAATCCCGTCCCATTTGTTGACTGCAATGATCAATGCACGGCCGCGCTCGGCCACCAGGCCGAGCAGGCTCGCGTCCTGCTCCGCGACCGTATCGTGCGCATCGATCACACCGATGACGACGTTCGCCGAGTCGACCGCCTGCAGCGCCTTGATGACGCTGAACTTCTCGACTGCCTCCTCGACCCGCGCCCGGCGCCGCACGCCTGCGGTATCGATGAGCATGTAGCGATGCCCGTCGCGCTCGAAGGGCACGTAGACCGCATCGCGCGTCGTGCCCGGTTTATCGAAGGCAATCAGCCGATCCTCGCCCAGCAGCCGATTGATCAACGTGGATTTGCCCACATTCGGGCGGCCGATCACCGCCACCCGTACATCGTCCGGTCCGGCGGCATCCGGCGTAGCCGTCGCCTGCACATCCGTCAGCGCCCGCTCCATCAAGGCCCGCACGCCGTCGCCATGGGTGGAAGAGATCGATTGCGGCTCGCCCAGCCCGAACTGATGGAACTCCGCAGCGGCGCTTGCCGCCTCCACGCCTTCGGCCTTGTTGGCCACGACGATGACGTTCTTGCCCAGCCTGCGCAGCATCTGGGCGATGAAGTGATCCGAAGGGGTCACGCCCGCGCGGGCATCGACCAGGAACAGCACTCGATCGGCTTCCTCTATGGCGCGTACGGTCTGGCGCGCCATCAGCTGCTCCACGCCTTGCGCATCGGCGACCAGCCCGCCGGTGTCGACGATCACATAAGCGCGGGGACCGACCTTGCCGTAGCCGTAGTTGCGATCGCGCGTGAGTCCCGGCTGATCGGCCACCAGCGCGTCGCGCGTCCTGGTAAGCAAGTTGAACAGCGTCGATTTACCGACATTCGGGCGGCCGACGAGCGCGATGACGGGCAACATGATGAACAATCCGACTGGGGTACAGAAACTCGTGACTGCCGCATGGCAGGCGGCAACGCTCGAGGCCCGCTACGGCCCGGCGTCGGCATTGGGATCGTCGGCCGGCGTTGCGGGAGGGACGCTGCGAAACGCCAGCAGCCTTCCGGAATCGGTCTGCACGAACACCCGGCCGTCGGCCACCACCGGCGTATTGGTGATGCGCTCACCGTCGGTCTTCTGGCGTGCCACGATCTCACCGCTGTCCTTGTCCAGCCAATGCAGATAGCCCTGGAAATCGCCCACCACCAGCGCGTCGCCGTCGATCGCCGGCGCCGTCAGGCCGCGGCGCCTCATGGCGTCCTGCTCCCAGTCCACGGCGCCGTCGCCGCGGCGCATGGCGGCCACCACGCTGTCGGCGTTCGTCAGGTACAGGTTTCGCTCATCGAGCGCGAAGCCGCGGTAGCTCGACGCATCGCGCGCCCACCAGATCTGCCCCGAATCCAGCGCCAGCATCGCCACCCGCCCCTGGAATCCGACCACGAAGACATCATCGCCCGACACCCGGACCGGCGCATCGATGTCGGCCAGGCGCTCCAGCTCGGTACGTCCGCGCGGCGCATTCACGATGGTATCCCACAATACTTCGCCGTTGCGCGGATCGATGGCCAGCACCTTGCCACTGTCGAACCCGGCGACGATTCGTCCCTCGGCGAACACCGGCGGCGCCGTGCCACGCAAGGTCAGGCGCGGCACGGCCTCATCGACCGACCAGCGCGTCGCGCCATCGGTCGCGCTCAATGCGTCCAGGTGACCGTCGACCGTGCGAATCACGACCATGTCCCTGACCATCAAGGGACGCGCCAGCACTTCGCTGCCAATGGACTTGCGCCAGCGCTCCTGGCCGCTTGCCGCTTCCAGCGCGATGATGTCGCCATCGCTGGAGGCCACGATCAGCAGCCCGTCCGCCACTTCCGGTCCCGCCGACAGCGGACGCCGGGTCTTGGTGGTCCAGATCCGCCGCCCGTTCTGCGCCCCGAGCGCGACCACGTCCCCACCATGCGAGGCGGCATACACCACCTCCTCGACCACTATCGGGCGCAGCGCCAGGCGCAGCCGTTCGGAGTTCCCGCCCAGGCCGGCGCTCCACAGGCGCTGCACGCTGCGCGTCGACTGGAAGTCGACCAGTTCCGCCGGCGGGTCGACCTCTTTGTCCTTGCTGCAACCAGCCAGCCCGAGGCTTGCCGCGAGCATGAGCAGGGCGGCGACGGTCATCGGCCGCGGCCAGGCCTGGCCGCGCTTGCGAAATACGCTGGGCACGTTCATCGGGGCTGCTCCTGCGCCAAGGCTGCGTCGGCGCCGCCCCCGACCTCCTGCAGCTTCAGCACCAGCATGCCGCGATCGACCGCCCCGTCCGCGGCGGCCAGCGCCGCCGCGTATTCGGCGCGCGCTGCTTCCAGATCGCCCTTGGCCGTCATCGCATCGCCGCGAATCTCGCGCGCCTGCGCTGCGAAGGCGCCCGCCTTGCTCATATCCAGCAGCTGCAAGACCTCATCGTACCGTTCCTGCTGCACCAGCAAGCGTGCCGCGCGCAGGCGGGCGACTTGCGCCAGCTGCGTGTCCTTGGAATCGTCGGCCGCCAGGCGCAACAGCGCGATCGCTTCGTCGAACCTATCGGCCTCGACTTCCGCCTTCGCCAGCAGCAGGCGGCCCTGCTGCGTGTAGGCGGAGGAAGCATGGGCCGCGGTCAGGTCCTGCAGCAGCCGTGCCGCCTGGTCCACGTCGCGCTGCTGCAGCGCGCCCTGGAACTGCGTGTACAGCAGCGAGGCGCTCACCGCCCGATGTTCCCGGTGGGTATCCCAGTACCGCCAGCCGCCGAGCATGCCGACACCCAGCACGACGCCGCTGACGATCCATAGCCAATTCTCGCGCCACCACTGGCGTAGCGCTTCTTCTTGTTCGTGATCCGACAAATACTCATCGACCATAGTCAGTCCAGTCTCTTTTTCAGTTCTGCCGCGAGTTCGTCCCAGGCGATCTCGGCCTGCGGTGCTTCGACGCGCAAGGATTTCAGACCCACGATGCGCTTTTCGGTTTCCGCATCACCCAGAATCAGCGCCCAGCGCGCGCCGCTCTTGTCGGCACGCTTGAGCTGGGATTTGAAACTGCCGCCGCCGCAATTGACCTCCATGCGCAACGCCGGACAGCTATCCCGCAATGTTTCGGCGATCGCCAGGCCCTGCGCCTCGGCAGCCTGCCCCGCGACCACGAAGTAGACGTCCGGCGCCGGCGCCGGCGTTTCCCCATGCTGCACCCGCAGCAGTTCCACGATTCGCTCCTGCCCCATGGCCCAGCCCACCGCAGGCGTGGGCTCCCCGCCCAGCTGCGTCACCAGGCCATCATATCGGCCGCCGGAGCAGACGGCACCCTGGGATCCGAGTTCATCGGTAAGCCACTCGAACACGGTATGGGAGTAATAGTCCAGCCCACGCACCAGTCGTGGATTGATGACATACGGGATGCCTACCGCGTCCAGGTGACGGCACACGCCCTCGAAGTGCTGGCGCGAGGCCTGGTCCAGGGATTCCGTAAGCAGGGGCGCGCCCTCGATCAGCGCTTGCAGCTCGGGATTCTTGCTATCCAGGATGCGCAGCGGGTTGCCCTCCAGGCGTCGCAGGCTGTCCGCATCCAAGCGCGACTTGTGGGCGCCGAAATACGCCACCAGCTGCTCGCGATAGGCGCGGCGCGATTCGGCCGTGCCCAGCGAATTCAGGTTGAGCTTGAGGCGCTGCACCCCGACACGATCGAGCAGGCGCGCGCTGAGCATGATCTGTTCGGCGTCGATATCCGGACCGGCGTAACCGAACGCCTCGACGTCCAGCTGATGAAATTGCCGAAAACGGCCGCGCTGCGGCTTCTCGTGGCGAAACATCGGTCCGGCGCACCAGACTCGCTGGCGTTGATTGTGCAGCAGGCCATTGGTGATCATGGCGCGCACGATGCCGGCAGTCGCCTCCGGCCGCAGCGTCAGTGAGTCTCCACCGGGGTCCTGGAAGGTGAACATCTCCTTCTGCACGATGTCCGTGAATTCGCCGATGGAGCGCTTGAACAACGCCGTCTGTTCGACGATCGGCACACGGATTTCCTGGTAGCCATACATGGCGAACAGGTCGCGGGCCATGGCCTCCAGCTGGTGCCATGCCGCCATCTGCACCGGCAGCACGTCATTCATGCCGCGTGGCGGCTGGATCTGCTGTTGGGTCACTCGAACGCCATCCTCATTCATTGTTCACTGTACCGTCCGCCGCGATGACGAATTTGGCCGCATCCTTGCCTGCCCGGCGTGGAATGACGATCTGCCGCTCATCGACCTGGGCACTGACGGCGGACGCAAAACCCAGGGTCACTCGCAATGGCGGCACGCCATCGACGGTGCGCGTCGTGCCCGGCGCGCCCGTGCCGAACATCAACTGCCTGCCGGACGCATCGTAGATCTCGGTCCATGAGGGCGCGCTGAACGCCAGGTGAAGACGAATCGGCTGGGTGCCAGCGCCCTGGGCCTGCTCCATGACCGTATCGATCTGCTCCGTACTCGCCGCCACCGGCTCGCCCGAGGGCTCGCTCGGCGCCTCGCCCGCCGCAAGCTCGCCGCTGTCCGTCGCGGACGACTCCGCCGGTCCGTCCAGCAGCACCTCCAGCGGCGCCTGCACGGTGGCCGGCGCGATATCGAACGCCTGCTCCTGGTACAACTGGTACAGCCCCCAGCCGGCGCCGAGCGCCAACAACACCATCGTGATCCACAGCGGCAGCTTGAGCGACGAGCGCTCGCGCCATACCGTGTCCGCGCTTCGCACCGGCACCGGCGTCGGTACGGCGGGAACGTCGCTCAACGCATCGTAGCGCTCGATTATCCGCTGCGGCGACAATCCCAGCACACTGGCGTACTTGCGCAAATGGCCTCTCGCATACACCGGCGCGCCGAGCAGGGTGAAGCGATTCGCTTCGATCGCCTCGATCATCACCGGATCCAGGTGCAGCTCCTCGGCCGCCTGCTGAATGGTCAGCGCGCGCCGTTCGCGCTCCTGGCGCAACATGGCGCCCGGCGTCGGGCCGGCCGCGGCGGAACCGCTTCCCGGCGCATCGGCTCCGCCGATCTCGCCACCGTCCCTCGAGGCGCTGACCGGATCGGCAGCCGCCGGCGCAGCTCCCTCATCCGAGCGCGTGCTCATCCTGGATTCCGCTCGGACTCCAGAAGCTCCTTGGTCTGGACGGCCGTGGGATATTCGTTCTTCAGTCGCTGCGCATACTGCTGCGCCTGGCGCTCGTTGCCCAGGCTGCGCTCGATGCGCACGCCCAGCCACAAGGTGGCGGGACTGGTTCTCGCGACGGCCAGGTGGCGCTCCAGGAAAGCGCGCGCCGAGAGGTATTGCTCCTGCCGATATTCCAGTTCCGACATCTGCAGCAACGCCTCGCCGAAGCGCGGCCGCACCTGCAGGGCATGGCGATAGTGCTCTTCAGCCCGCCGCAATTCTCCGGCGTTGCGCGCGCAATTGCCCGCATTCAGCAGGCTGATCTCGGGGGTCTTGTACAACGGATTGCCGGCGGCCTCCAATGCCAGTCTTTCGCCCCGTGCATGGCGATCGCTCTGGCACAGGTAGACGGCGTAGTTGTTCTTGATGTCCGGATCGTCGGGAGAAAGCGCGACCGCGCGCTGATAGTGCGAATTGGCCCGCTTGTCGTCGCCGAGCCTCGAATACAGGATCGCCGCCATGCTGTGCGCGCGGCCATCGCGCGAGTTCTGTTCCAGCGAGCGGTCGATCTTCTCCTTGGCCTGCGGCAGGTTGCCCTTGCGCAGATGCTCGATGCCGATTTCCAGGTTGATCTGCGCCGCACGCTCGGGCTGGGGCTTGGACATCCGCGAATCGTTGCCGACGCAGGCGCCCAGAAAAGCGACGGCGAACCAGGGCAAGGCCCAGGACAGCGCCTGGCAGCCCAGCCCACCCCGGCCCTGGGGGCAACTCGCCGCTGCTGCGCTCGCCACACTCGCCTTCCCGAGCTGCTTCACGGCTGCACCGTCAAGGAAACGAGCTTCGATCCCAGCCGCACCGTGGTGCGATTGTGCACGCGTCCGACCAGCTGGCCACAGGCGGCGTCGATGTCGTCGCCACGAGTACGACGCGTGGTCGCGATCACGCCCTGGGCATTCAGGATATCCCGAAACCGCTCGATTGCCGCAGCGCTGGAGCGCTTGTATTGCGTGCCCGGAAAGGGATTGAACGGAATCAGGTTCATTTTCGCCGGCCGGCCTTTGAGCAGCTTCACCAGCTCATGGGCATGCTGCGGATGGTCGTTGACGCCATCGAGCATCACGTATTCGAAGGTGATGTTGCGCGCGTTCTGCTGCTCGACATATTGCCAGCAGGCATCCAGCAGCTGCGCGATCGGGTGCTTGCGATTGATCGGCACCAACTGGTCGCGCAGCGCATCGTTGGGCGCATGCAGCGACACCGCCAAGGCGCAATTCGTCTCTTGCGCCAGCCGCAGCATCTGCGGCACCAGTCCCGAGGTGCTGACGGTGACGCGACGCCGGGAAATATCGAACCCCAGGTCGTCCATGAACAGTTCGGCCGCAGGCACCACGTTGCGATAATTCGCCAGCGGCTCGCCCATGCCCATGAACACGATATTGGTCACGACCCGCTCGCCGCCCGGCTCGAAGCCCAGCTCGCGATTGGCCAGCCATACTTGGCCCACTATTTCCGCGACGCTCAGATTGCGGTTGAAGCCTTGCTGCGCCGTCGAGCAGAACGAGCAGTCCATGGCACAGCCGACCTGGCTGGAGATACACAATGTGCCGCGGCCCGGCTCGGGGATGAAGACCATCTCGATGCCCTGGGTGCCGTCCATCGCCAGCAGCCATTTGCGCGTACCGTCGGCGGAGACCTGCTTCAACTGCACCTCGGGAGTGCGTACCTCGGCCACTTCCCGCAGGCGCTCGCGAAAACTCTTCGCCAGATCCGTCATCTGGTCGAAATCACCGGCGTTGCGCTTGTACAGCCACTTCATCAGCTGCCGGGCGCGAAAAGGCTTCTCGCCCATCCCGGCGATGAACGCCTCGAGTTCGGCTCGCGGCAGCCCGAGCAGATTCACTTTATTGGCCGGGGCGTTCATCGGGCGAGCCGGATCATCTATCGTTCGACGCGCTCAGGCGCGCGTTCTGGGGCATAGATCGGCAGCGGCGAAGAAATAGGCGATTTCCGTCGCCGCGTTTTCCGCGCTATCCGAGCCGTGCACCACGTTCTCTTCGATACTGGTGGCCAGATCCGCACGGATCGTGCCCTGGTCGGCCTTCTTCGGATCCGTCGCGCCCATCAGTTCGCGATTCTTCGCCACCGCACCCTCGCCCTGCAGCACCTGGACCATGACCGGTCCAGAGCTCATGTAGCTCACCAGGTCCTTGAAGAACGGGCGCTCGCGATGCACCGCGTAAAAACCCTCCGCCTGCGCCTGGGTCAACTGCATCATGCGCGCGGCGATGATCTGCAGCCCGGCCTGCTCGAAGCGGCGGTAAACCTCGCCGATCAGGTTCTTCTGCACGCCATCGGGCTTGACAATGGAAAGAGTACGTTCGATCGCCATGGGAATCGTCATCCTTCGAGGCTGAATTCAGCCATTGAAATCAACAAGTTGAAATAAGGCCCCGTATTGACCTTGCAGTGACGCGGAAACGTCCTGAGTGCGGGCCGCGCGTTGCGCGCGCGCAGTCTACCCGGGAGCCCGGTAGGCAGCAAGAAAAAGCGAATGGCGGCGAGGAGTTAGCATGGGGCGCGACGGCCCCGGCACGGCTCATCCGCCAGCTGCCCCGGAAAGCGGCCTGCGGTCCGAGGTCTCGCGGACCGGCTCCCGCTGCCGCACAGCTCCTCTGCCGTGGCATCCGGGGGCGCGGCCGAAACGGCCCTGGGGATCAAGCGGCCGTGCTGCCGGGGTTGGCGCAGACATGCGCCCGGCGGCGCCGGGCACGCCGCGACTCACTGCAACTCAGGGACGACTCAGGACGACTACTAAGGGGCAACTCAGGGAGCGACGCCTAGCCAACGGTAAAGCTTTCACCGCAGCCGCACTCGCCCTTCACATTGGGATTGCGGAAACGAAACGCCTCGTTGAGGCCTTGCTTGACGAAATCGACCTGCGTGCCGTCGATGTAATCCAGGCTGCTGCGATCGACGATCACCTTGACGCCCTGATCCTCGAAAACGACGTCATCCGAGCCGATATCGTCAGCATAGTTCACTACATAGGCAAAACCGGAGCAACCGGTCTTCTTCACCGACAGACGCAGGCCCAAGCCATGCCCGCGGCGGGTGAGGAAGGATTGAACGCGATCAGCGGCGGCGGAAGTCAATGAAATGGACATTTTCGTAAACATCACCCTTGAATCATCCTACAACGACACATCCTCATCACCCTCCCCTACCCTCAGCGTTGCGCCTTCGGCTGCCATAGTCAAGGTGCCGACGCATAACCGATTGTCATGATGCTATCACCCTGGCTTGTCTGGCGCGGTCTTCCAGGCCGCGGCCAGGGCGCGCGCAGCGTCTTCCAGCAGCAGCAGCCGGCCATGCTTCGCCGCCGGGACCTGCAGCGCCTCCGCCGCCTCGCGCCAGCGCCAGGCGGCCAACGCCGCCACGCCGGCTCCCACCAGCCGCTCGCTCAACCACGATGCCGCCGCCAGGCAATGCGGACAGCCATAGGCCTGGAAGCGCACCACGGCCAGCCGGCCCGCCGCGATGCGCGCGCTGAACACGAACCACGCTCCCTGGGCCTGGCTGCCGGCGCTGCCCTGGATCACGTCCCGGGCCGCCGCCAGATGCCCGACATTGCGCGGCCGCTGGAAATGATCGATGACGGCGCCGGCGTATTCGCCGCGGGCAGACGGCTCGCTGGTCATCGAAAAGTCCCGCGAAAGCCCCGCTCGGGCGCGCGCAACCTCCCGGCTCAGCCGATCCCTGCTCGCGTCCACCCGGACACCGGTGATGCCGCGCACGTCACGCCCGAGGCGCCAAGGCGCGCAAGCGCGCAACTTCGCGCGTCACCGTCTCGATCGCCCGCTCGACTTCATCCGCGGTCGTGAACCGTCCCAGGCTGAAGCGCAGCGAACTTTGCGCCAGCTGATCGCTGCGGCCCAATGCGCGCAGCACATAGGAGGCCGTTTCGGAGGCAGACGAGCAGGCCGAGCCCGCCGACACCGCCAGGTCGCGCAGCGCGAACTGCAGGCTCTCGCCTTCGACGCCATGAAAGCTGACATTGAGCACGCCTGCGACACGTCGCTGCGGATGGCCGTTGAGTTCGACGCCTGCCAGGCCGCCGATGCCTTGCCACAGCCGATCGCGCAGCGGCGCGATGCGCTGGACGTCCTGGGCGCACTCGCGCCGAGCAATCTCGAACGCCTCGCCCATGCCGACGATCTGATGCGTCGCCAGGGTGCCGGAACGCAGCCCGCTCTCCTGCCCGCCGCCGAGAATCAACGGGCGCAGCCCCAGCGGCGGCTTCCGGCGCACATAGAGCGCCCCTGCCCCCTTGGGCCCATAGGTCTTGTGCGCAGTCAGCGACATCAGGTCCACCTGCATGGACTCCACATCCAGCTCCAGCTTGCCGGCGCTCTGCGCCGCATCGACATGAAAGGCAATGCCGCGCTCGCGGCACAGGGCGCCGACCGCTGCGATGTCCTGGATCACGCCGATCTCGTTATTGACGTGCATCAGCGATACCAGCTGCGTATCCGAGCGCAGCGCATCGCGTACCTGCTCAGGCTGGATGATCCCGTCCGCGCCGGGCTTCAGCCAGGTGATTTCGAAGCCTTCCTGCTCCAGCTGCTGCAAGGGATCGAGCACCGCCTTGTGCTCGGTGCGCGAAGACACGATGTGCCGGCCGCGCTGCGCGTGAAAACGGGCCACGCCGAACAAGGCCAGGTTGTTGGATTCGGTCGCACCCGAGGTCCAGATGATGCACTCCGGCCTGGCGCCGATCGCGCTCGCGACCTGCGTGCGCGCCTTCTCGACCAGCGCACGCGCCCTGCGTCCATAGTCGTGATTGATCGACGAGGGGTTGCCATGCGTGGTGCGCAGGCATTCGATCATCGTTTCCGCGACACGCGGATCCACCGGCGTGGTGGCGGCGTAATCGAGATAGATCGGCAAGGGAGCATTCATCTAGGGCAGCGTCTCCTCGAGGACACGGAATTCATGAAGAAACGGATCGTCGTGCCGCACGGCGCCTGGACTGAACAGCGGTAAGAATGCCGCGCAGGATGTTCATCTCGTTCTGGTCCACTTGCGCGCGATTGAACAGCCGGCGAATACGCGCCATCAAGAATCCGCCGCCGGTGCGGTCGCGAAACTCTATTTCCTCGAGCACCTGCTCGATATGCTGGTAAAGACGCGCCATCTCTTCCGCGGTTGCCAAAGGCACATCCAACGGCGCCGGCGGCGGCGCGGACGGACGCATCGCCAGCCAGATCTCGTAGGCGAACACCTGCACCGCCATGGCCAGGTTCAGCGAGCTGTACTGCGAGTGCGTGGGAATCGATCCCAGCAGATTGCAGCGCGCCAGCTCCTCGTTCGTCAACCCGGTGCGTTCCGTGCCGAACACGAGCGCGACCTTGCCGCCGACGCTGGCGCGCGCCACCTGCGCGGCGCATTCGCGTGGTTCCACCAGTTGCCATGGCAGATGGCGCTGGCGCGCGCTGGATCCGACGACCAGGCCGCAGTCGGCGATCGCGTCCTCGAACCGCTCGTGCACCGCCGCCGCCGCCAGTACATCGTCCGCCCCCGAGGCGCGCGCCGTGGCTTCCGGGTCCGGAAAACACTTCGGCCGCACCAAATGCAATTCCCGCAGCCCCATGTTCTTCATCGCACGCGCCGCCGCTCCGATATTGCCCGGATGGTTGGTGTCGACGAGAACGATACGGATGGACATGCGAAAACAAGCGGCCTGGCGAACCTTGCGGGCTGGTATTCTAACGCCTCCGGCACCGCCCGGCCCGCTCTTTACCACCCTTGACCTGCGCTGACCGCTCCCGCCTCGGAGGCTTTCGATCATGCATCCTTTGCTCAATATCGCGATTCGTGCGGCGCGCCGCGCCGGCGAAGTCATCACCCGCGGCATGAATCGCGTGCACCGGCTCGAGATACGCGCCAAGGGGCAGAACGACTTCGTGACCGAGATCGACACCCAGGCGGAGCTGGCGATCATCGAAATCATTCGCAAGCACTATCCGCAACATGCGGTGCTCGCCGAGGAAAGCGGCCATTCGGGCGGCAAACCCGGCCAGGAGGAAGAGTTCACCTGGATCATCGATCCGCTGGACGGCACGACGAACTTCCTGCATGGCTTTCCGCAATTCGCGGTGTCGATCGGCATACAGCGCCGCGGCCGCATGGAGCACGGCGTGGTATATGACCCGCTGCGCCAGGAATTGTTCACCGCCTCGCGCGGCGAAGGCGCGCAATTGGATGGCCGCCGCATCCGTGTCAGCTCGCATGTCGGCCTGGAGCGCTCACTGATCGGTACGGGATTCCCCTATCGCAGCAATCTGCATTGGCTCGACGCCTACATGGCAATGTTCAAGGCCGTCACCCAAGCGACCGCGGGCATTCGCCGTCCGGGCGCGGCAGCATTGGACCTGGCCTATGTCGCGGCCGGACGCCTGGATGCGTTCTGGGAAATGGGCCTCTCGCCCTGGGACACCGCAGCCGGCACCTTGCTGATCACCGAGGCCGGCGGAATGGTTGGCGCCTTGAACGGCGCCGAATACCAGCAGCACGGGCACATTCTGGCCGGGACCCCGAAAGTCTATGCGCCGCTGCTGGACCTGCTGGCCGAACACCTGCCCGAATCGATGCGCGCCTGAGAACAGCGCGCGCATGAGCGATCCACGCTCCGGCGTTTCTCGATTTTCAGCATCGCGTCCGGTACAGTCGCGCGACAAAATCTGACGGTCGGTACCGCCCGGTGCCGGCGCACCTCTCAACCGGAGGATAAAACTGCGTGGATCTTTTCATAAAAAAGCCCGTCACCGCCGCGCCTCGTGTCGATGCCGGTGAGCCGGTCGAAGGCTCGCTGCAAGGCGAGGCGACACTCGAACGGGTACTGACCGCCAGGCACCTGGTGCTGCTGGGCGTCGGGGCGATCATCGGCGCCGGCATCTTCGTTCTCACCGGCCAGGCGGCGGCCAATCACGCAGGACCCGCGATCACCATCAGTTTCGTCCTGGCCGGCATCGCCTGCGGCCTGGCGGGCCTGTGCTACGCCGAGTTCGCCTCGCTGCTGCCCGTTTCCGGCAGCGCCTATTCCTACTCGTATGCCACGCTGGGCGAATTCGTCGCCTGGTTCATCGGCTGGAACCTGGTGCTCGAATACCTGTTCGCCGCCTCCACGGTCGCGGTCGGATGGTCGGGCTATTTCAACAGCCTGCTGCATTCCATCGGCGATCTAACCGGGACACCTCTGGGCTTGCCCGAGTATCTGGCGTCGGCGCCGCTCAACGTGGTCGACGGCAGGCTGGTCGCCACCGGCTCGCTGATCAACCTGCCGGCGGTGTTGATCATCCTCGCCATCTGCGCCCTGTGCCTGCGCGGCATGTCGCAGTCCGCATTCGTGAACTCCATCATCGTGGCGATCAAGGTCACCGTGATCCTGATGTTCGTCGCCTTCAGCGCGCGCTACGTCGACAGCTCGAACTGGGTGCCCTACATCCCGCCCGCGGAAGGGGCGGGGAAGTTCGGCTGGGACGGCATCGTGCGCGGGGCATCGATCGTGTTCTTCGCCTACATCGGTTTCGATGCGGTATCGACCGCGGCACAGGAAGCCAAGAACCCGCAGCGAGACATGCCGATCGGCATCCTGGGCTCGCTGGTGATCTGTACGATCTTTTACATAGTGGTGGCGGCGGTGCTGACCGGAATGGTGCCGTATACCCTGCTCAGCACGGCCAAGCCGGTATCCACCGCGCTGGAATTCTATCCCAACCTGCTGTGGCTCAAGACCGTGGTGGAGGTCGGCGCGATCGCCGGTTTGAGTTCGGTGATCCTGGTCATGGTCATCGGCCAGACCCGAATCTTCTACACCATGTCCAATGACGGCCTGATCGGCAAGATGTTCGGCCGCATCCACCCGCGCTATCACACGCCTCATGTCGGCACGATATTCGTCGCCCTCGTCGCCGGCACGCTCGCGGGGCTGCTGCCGATCGGCGTACTGGGCGACCTGGTCTCCATGGGCACCCTGCTGGCGTTCGCCACCGTGTGTATCGGCGTGCTGGTCCTGCGCAAGACCAAGCCGGACCTGCCGCGTGCCTTCCGCGTGCCGTTC
Source organism: Steroidobacter denitrificans (assembly GCA_040395055.1). Taxonomy (GTDB): domain Bacteria; phylum Pseudomonadota; class Gammaproteobacteria; order Steroidobacterales; family Steroidobacteraceae; genus Steroidobacter; species Steroidobacter denitrificans_A. Next base: position 11,993 of record JBEBRC010000007.1, on the reverse strand, counting down.
GCATCCGTCGTCTGCCCGCTGGGGGCGGTCATTTGCCTGTGGTTGTTCTCGCGCGCGTTCCAGGACAACTGGCACTGGATGAGTGCCTGGATCCTGATCGGCATCGCCGTCTATTTCCTCTACGGCTATCGTCACAGCACCTTGCGCAAGGCTGCGTCCCGGAAGTAGTTCCTGCCGGGCTCACGGCCTGGCCAAGGGCATCGGCTGACCCCGCGCCTACCCTGGGGCGCGGGCCTTATCGCCTGCCCGCAGGCATGCAACCCATGCCGCCAGCAGTGGGGGTGATGAACCAGGCCGGTCATGCCCAGACTGTTCTGGTGCATGAGCGCACTCGGCAGCCTATCTGGATGGCCGCAGTGCGCGCCGCCCGCCATCCCGGTAGCTGGTTCCGTTAGCGGGTTTGCGGCTGCCGGTATCCCGACCGACTGGGCGCCTGCAGGCGCCAGATCATTCGAGCCCGCCGCTGCGCGGCGTATCCGAGGGCGCCGCGTCGCCCGGCTGAAGCAGCGACTCCTGCGTCCGCCCTTCGCGCCGCTCCTGCTCCTGCTCCTCCTGCTCCATCCGTTTGCGCAGCTTTACCGGGTCACGCCCCATGCGTTTTCGCACCTGCAGGTTGAGCATTTCGACGCCGACCGAGAACGCCATCGCGAAATAGATGTAGCCCTTCGGAATATGCAGGCCCAGCCCCTCCCCGATCAACGCTACGCCGACCAGGATCAAGAAAGACAGGGCCAGCATCTTGATCGTCGGGTGACGATCGACGAAGTCCGAGATCGGACCGGCCATGAACATCATCACCAGCACTGCAATGACCACCGCCGCGATCATGACTTCGACGTGATCGGCCATGCCGACCGCGGTGATCACCGAATCCAGCGAGAAGACGATGTCGATGATGGCGATCTGGGTCACGACGCTCAGAAACGAAGGATGAGCGGCCAACTCGCGATGATGCTCCTCCTTTCCCTCCAGGCTGTGATGGATCTCGATCGTGCTCTTGGCGAGCAGAAACAAGCCGCCGCCCACCAGGATCAAATCGCGTCCGGAAACGCCGTAGTCGCCGATCGAGAACAATACTGCCGACAGGCCCATCACCCAGGTAATCGACAGCAGCAACGCGATACGCGTCAGCATCGCCAGAGCCAGGCCGATGGTGCGCCCGCGCGGCTGTTGGTGCTTCGGCAGCCGTGCGACAAGAATCGAGATGAAGATGATGTTGTCGATCCCGAGCACGATCTCCAGTGCCGTCAGGGTCGCAAAAGCCAGCCATACTTGCGGATCGGTCAGCATTTCCATCGTGTATCTCTCTTCGGCTGCGCCCAGGCGCAGCGGCGCTAGCTGCGAATGCTTGCTTCGGCGATGCGATCGCGCCGGGTCGCCCACAGCGAAGCGGCGACACCCAGCGCCAGGCAGGCGATGATGATGCCCAGCGACAGCAGGTGTGGGATCGAGACATGATGGTGCAGCATCATCTTGATGCCGACGAAGGCCAGGATGACGATCAGGCTGACCTTGATGTACCGGAACATGCTCATCAGTCCCGCAATCGCGAAATACAGCGAACGCAGCCCCAGGATGGCGAACGCATTCGAGGTAAACACGATGAAGGGCTCCTGCGTCACCGCGAAAATCGCCGGTATCGAGTCGACCGCGAACACGACATCGGCAAAGTCCACCAGCAGCAAGGTCATGAACAGGGGCGTGGCCGCCCGTGCACCATTCACGGTCGTGAAAAAGCGGTCGCCATCCAGGGTATCGGTCATGGGATAGACGCGGCGGGCCAGTCGCGCCAGCACACTGGTGGCGGGATCGAACTCCTCATCGCTCTTGAGCATGCGCGCGGCCGACAGCAGCAGAATGGCGCCGAACACATAGAACATCCAGTCGAAGGCGTGGATCAACACCGAGCCCATCGCGATCATCGCGCCGCGCAGCACGATGGCGCCGATGATGCCCCAGAACAGGACTCGATACTGGTATTGCGCCGGAATCTTCATGAAGCTGAAGATCACGGCAATGACGAAGATATTGTCGACCGACAGCGACCATTCCAACAGATAGCCGGTGACGTACTGGATCGCCGCCTCGGAGCCGCTGGGCGCATCGGGCGCCATGCGCCAACCCAGCCAGTGATATTCGTACACCCCGTAGACGAGTCCGGTGAACGACAGGGCGACGGTCACCCAGACCAGTGTCCAGCCGAGCGCCTGCCGCACATGCATGACGCGCGATTCGCGGTGCAGGACACTGAGGTCCAGCACCAGCACGCCGATGAACAGGACGAAGAAGGCAAGCCAGACGAGCAGGTTCATGTATCTACGCCTGGCCCGTTCCGCCGATTGCTAGGGCAGCGCATCCAGCTCCGGATCGTCTTTCCTGATCGGCATCAGATCCTGGGCCTTGAGCTTCATGTCCAGCGCCAGCGCGGCGGAGATGAAGACCGAGGAATAGGTGCCGACGAAGACGCCGATGATGATCGCGAGGGAGAAAGACTTGAGCGTCTCGCCGCCGAACGCGTACAGCGAAACCACGACGAACAGCACCGAGAAGCTGGTCATCAAGGTGCGCGACAGGGTCTGGTTGACCGCGGCATTCAACACTTCGTACGAGGTCGACTTGCGCATCAGCAGGAACAGCTCGCGCACGCGGTCGAACACCACCACCGTATCATTGATGGAATAGCCGATGACCGCCAGCACCGCCGCCAGTACCGACAGGTCGAAGGGCAGCTGGAACCAGGCGAAGACGCCCAGTATCACCAGCGGATCGTGAATGGCAGCCAGCACGGTGCTGGTCGCCATCTTCTTCTCGAAGCGGAACGCGACGTAGATCAGGATGCCGATGAAGGTGAACAGCAGCGCCAGCCCGCCCTGCTCCGTCAGGTCGCGCCCGACCTGCGGACCCACGACCTCGGTGCGCCGCACTTCCACGCCCGGATCGGTGGCGCGCAGCGCCTCGCCGACCTGCGCGCTGAGGGCATTGATGTCCTCGTCCTTCGGCGGCGGCAAGCGCACGGCCAGGTCGCGCGAACTGCCGAAGGACTGTACCTGCACGTCCTCGAAGCCCGCCTCCGCCAACGTATCGCGTGCGCCATCGATATCCGCCGCCTGCGGGTAGTTGACCTCGATGACCACACCGCCGGTGAAATCGACACCCAGGTTCAGGCCGCGCACCGCCACCAGCACGATCGAAAGGAGCATCAAAGCCACGGAGATCGAGTAGGTGATCCGCCGCTGGGCCATGAAGTCGATACTCGGCGTGCGCTTGAAAAATTCCATCTGTCGCTCGTGCCTCTATTTAGTGCCAACAGCCTGTTACACAGGCAGGGACGCGAGGCGCTTGCGGCGGCCCCAGATCAGGTCGATCAGCACGCGGCTGCATAGGATTGCGCTGAACAGCGAGGTGAAGATGCCCAGCACCAAGGTCACGGCAAAACCCTTGATCGGCCCGGTGCCGAAGGCGAACAGCGCGATGCCGGCGACCAAGGTGGTGATGTTCGAGTCGGCGATGGCCGAGAACGCCTTGTCGAAGCCGGCATGAATCGCCGCCTGAGGCGAGTTGCCGTTGCGCAGTTCCTCGCGGATGCGCTCGTAGATGAGCACGTTCGCATCCGCCGCCATGCCTATGGTCAGCACGATGCCGGCGATGCCGGGCAAGGACAACGACGCCTGCAGCAGCGACATCAACGCCACCAGCAGCATGACGTTCGTGCTCAGGATGAGACAGGCCACCATGCCGAACGCATTGTAGTAAACGGACATGAAGATGAACGTCAGCACCGCGCCGATCGCCATCGCCATCATGCCGCGATCGATGTTGTCCTGGCCCAGGCTGGGGCCGATGGCGCGCTGTTCCACGATTGTCTGCGGCGCGGCCAGCGCGCCCGAGCGCAACAGCAGCGCCAGTTCGTGCGCCTCGGTGGATTGCAGGCCGGTGATGCGAAAGCGCGACGACAACACGCTCTGGATCGTCGCCGCACTGATGACGCGCTCCTCGACACAGGTATCGCCCGAGCGCAGGCCCTTGCAGATTTCACCTTCGGCCAGGCTCTTGGTTTCGATATAGACCACGGCCATGCGGCGCCCGACATTGTCGCGGGTCGCATTGAGCATTTCCTGGCCGCCGCGCGCGTCCAGGGTAACGTTGACTTCCGGTGTGCCTTCCGAGAAGCCGGAGGTCGCATCGGTCAGCTGCTCGCCCGTGGCAATGACATCGCGCTTGAGCAGGATCGGACGCCCGTCGCTCTCCTGGTAGAGCTTCGAGCCGATCGGGATGCGCTTGCTGCTTTGCGCTTCATAAGGGTTGTTGGCCTCGTCGACCAGGCGGAACTCGACCGTCGCGGTGGCGCCCAGCACCCGTACTGCCTGATTGGGATCCTGAACCCCCGGCAGCTGTACCACGATGCGATCCGCGCCCTGGCGGGCGACGATCGGCTCGGACACGCCCAGTTCGTCGACGCGATTGCGCAAGGTGGTGATGTTCTGCTCGATCGCGAAGTCTTGCCGCTGCTTCACGCGCTCGGGCGTGAAGCCTACGATCAGGACGCTCTGGTCGCCGAGCGTGTCGTTGCGCAGCGTCAGGCCCGGGTCGTCCGCCTGGATGATCTTGCGCGCCGCGCCGACATCCGATCCTGGACGCAGCGTCACCCGCACTTCCTGCCCTTCCACCACGGCCGCCGTGAACGGAATACGCTCATCGCGCAGCTGCTTGCGGATATCCTGCGCCATGCGCTGCAAGGCATTGTCGATCGCCCCCTGCACGTCCACCTGGTACATGAAATGCACGCCACCGCGCAGATCCAGGCCCAGGCTCATGGGTCGAAGCCCGATGCTGCGCAGCAACGCGGGGGTGCGCGGCACGGCGGTCAAGGCGACGATGTAGTCGCCCGCGGTGCTGTCATTGATGACATCGCGCGCCTTGAGCTGGTCATCGACATTGGCAAAACGCAGCACCAGCCTGCCGTCCTCCAGGTACGAGGCCGTGGGCGTGATGTTCTGCGCCTCCATGAACCCCTGCACGGTTTGCTGACCCGCGGCATCGATCGCCGCCCGGTCGTCGCGTGCCAGCTGGATCGCAGGTTCGTCGCCGAACAGGTTCGGCAGCGCCAGCAACACTCCCAGCGCCACTACGATGCCTACGAGCCAGTATCGCCAAGGTGAAATCTGGTACATGCGATTGGGGTGCGTTCAGACGCTCTTCAAAGTGCCCTTGGGGAGCACTTGCGCGACAGTGTGTCGCTGGATCTTGACGCTCACGCCGTCAGCGATTTCGAGGCTCAGGTACTGCTCGCCGAGCTGCGTCACCTTGCCGAGGATGCCGCCGCTGGTGACGACTTCGGCGCCCAGTTCCAGCGCCGCAACCATGGCTCGATGCTCCTTGGCGCGCTTGGTTTGCGGCCTGATGAGCAGAAAATAGAAAACGACGAAAATAAGGACCAGCGGCAGGAACTGCATGAGCGCGCTCGGTTGCCCGGCAGCCCCCTGCGCCTGCGCCGCCGCGGTGGAAATCAGCCAATCCATCTTGAATGCCCCCGTTAAACCTGCAGGAAGCCTGCAACAGGTATGTGGTAGTCCGGCCCGCCGGGAAATCCCCGCCTCGTCCCGGGAATCGTCCCGAGTCGACCCGGGGCAACAGCCTGGGACCGAAAGTGCGGCGCATTATACACAGGCAGATTTCTGTCTCTATGTACACTTGAGGCCCACCAACCGTGTTCTTCAAGACGAGTCGCATCCATGCCCCCCAGCGAAGTCATCATTATTTCCCTGCTGATCCTGCTGAACGGCTTCTTCGCCTTGTCGGAAATGGCTCTGGTATCCGCCAAGCGCTCGCGGGTGCAGGCGGCGGCCGATCAAGGCAAGGGCGGCGCCCGGTCCGCGCTGGCCCTGATGGAGGATCCGACGACGTTTTTGTCCGCGATCCAGATCGGCATCACCTTGATCGGCATCCTGACCGGGGTATACAGCGGCGCCACCCTGGCCGAGCGCTTCGGCGGCACCCTGGAGATGTGGGGCGTGCCGGCGGCCTATGCCCAGCAACTGGCGTTCGGCCTGGTGGTGCTGATCGTGACCTTCGTCTCGCTGATCATCGGCGAACTGGTACCCAAGCGCGTGGCGCTGCTGCACGCGGAAACCCTGGCCGTGCGCGTAGCGCCGATCATGCGCCTGTTTGCCACCGTGATGGCGCCGCTGGTGTGGTTGCTCACGGTATCGGTCAATGCGGTGCTGAAAGTCCTGCCCCTGTCCGCGGCGCCGCAGGCAGCGATCACCGAAGATGATGTGCGGGCGCTGGTTGCAGAAGGCACCCGGGCGGGCGTGTTCCTGGCCTCGGAGCGGCGCCTGCTCGAAGGCGTACTGGCCCTGGCCGAGCGCAAGGTCGGCTCGATCATGATCCCGCGCCAGGACATCATCTGGCTCGATATCGACGATCCGATCGACGAGCTGTGGCAACAGGCCAAGGACAGCGGCCATGCCCGCTTCCTGATCGCCCGCGACAAACTCGACAATCTGCTGGGCACGATCACGCTGGCGAACTTGAGCGAAGCCATTCGTCGCGGCAAATTGGATCCCCAGCGCGATCTGGAGCCGCCGCTGCACATTCCCGATTCGATCTCGGTACTGCAATTGCTGGATCAGTTCCAGAAATCGAGCAGTCACCTGGCGGTGGTGACGGACGAATACGGCGAGATCGAGGGCATTACGACCCCCATCGACATCCTCAAGGCCATCGCGGGCGAACTGCCGGAGCTCGGCAGCCGCGAGCGGCCCGAGGCAGTGCAGCGCAACGACCACGCCTGGCTGATCGACGGCCATCTGTCCATCGAGGAACTGCAGCGCCGCCTGCATCGACGCGACATGGTCGGACGCGACTACCACACCGTCGCCGGTTTCGTACTGGCTCGCCTGGGGCGAATCCCCAAAGCGGGCGACACACTCACCTGGCGCGACCTGAAGGTGGAGATCGTAGACATGGACGGCGTGCGCATCGACAAGATCCTGCTGTCCAAGGCGGACGAGCACCGCGGGCACGGCTGAGCGCAAGCGCTCGGTCGAGCGGCGCGCCTGGCCGGGCCGGCGACTTCAGGGGTATCGATGCTGGTGCTGTTCCAGCCACTCCCGCCACAGCGCGAGCGACACCGCCAGCAATACCGGACCAATGAACAGCCCCACCAGGCCGAAGGCGAGGACGCCGCCGAGGACGCCGAAGACGACCAGCAGGAACGGCATGCGCGTCGCGTTCGAGATCACCAGCGGACGTACGATGTTGTCGACCCAGCTCACCAGCAGCAGGCCCCAGATCATCAGGCCGACGCCCATCCAGACATCGCCGGTGATCATCATCCAGACCGACAAACTGACCCACACCACCGGCGCCCCGAACGGAATCAGGGCGATCAATGCCGTGACCGCTCCCATCAGCACAGGCGCGTCGACACCGAACAGCGCATAGCCCACGCCCGCCACCACGCCCTGCGCGATCGCGCCGAGAACCAAGGCGTATACGACCGCCTGGGTGGTGGAACCCACCGCATCCAAGTAGTCATGCACGCCCGGACCCAGTATCCCTTCCAGGATCGCGCGCACCTCCCGCAGCAGGCGCGGCCCGTCGCGCAGCAGGAAGAACATCGACAAGACGGCAAAGAACAGCTTCGAAACGTTGCGACCCACCCCGCCGATCAGCCGCGTCACCTCCACCGAGGACTGCTCCATGGCGGCGACCAGCTGGGAATTGATGGTCTTGGGATCGGCCGCCAGGTTATCGAGCACCTGCTGCGCCCAGGGTCCGATCCAGGGCAGGTCGCGCAGGGCCGGCGGCAGCGATGGATTGGAAGCAAGGAAGGACTGCACCTGGGCATAGGCCGTCCCGCCCTCCATGCGCAGCTGCCACATCAGCCAGACCATGGGCACGATCAGCGCCAGGGATACGATCACGGTCGTCAGCAGCGAGGCCAGGCTCACCCGCCCGCGCAGGGCGCGCAGGAAACGCTGGTTCAAGGGCCAGCTGACATAAGCCAGGATCCCGCCCCAGATCAAAGGCACCAGGAATGGCCGCAATACACTGAACGTGAGCAGCACGATGCCCACGATGAAACCTGCCACCAGCAGGCGTCGGAACCAGGGCGCGGTGGGCAGATCGGCGAGCATGGAATACGTCCGCGCGGTCCGATCCTCACCCCCGGCACGGGAGGAATGGCGCGCCGGGGGCGGATTCGAAGGAGACGTGCTCATGTCGCTGCTCGATGGGATGCGCTCAGGTGCGCTGATTCATGAAGCGGTCCGGATATTGCTGCGCAGCGGGCGTCCGCACGCTCAGGCTCACCGGCAGGAGTAGAATTCAGTCACGAAGGCCTCGAATCGCTGCGCCTCGATCGCCTCTCGCATCGACCGCATCAAGGTCAGATAATGATGCAGATTATGAATCGTGCCGAGGCGCGCGGCCAGAATTTCGCCGCACTTGTCCAGATGACGCAGGTAGGCGCGACTGTAATGGCTGCAAGTGTAGCAGTCGCAGCGTTCGTCCAGCGGCCGGGTGTCGGACTGGTACTGCGCATTGCGGATCTTGATCACCCCGCCGGAGGTGAACAAATGCCCGTTGCGCGCATGCCGCGTCGGCATGACGCAATCGAACATGTCCACTCCGCGCCTGACACATTCCACCAGATCCTCGGGCGTGCCCACGCCCATCAAGTATCGTGGCCGGTCGCTCGGCAACAGCGGCTCGAGCTCATCGAGAACACGCTCGCGTTCCGCCTTCGGCTCACCGACCGCGAGCCCCCCGATGGCGTAGCCATCGAAGCCCACCTTCTTCAAACCGGCAATCGACTCCTGGCGCAACGGCGTATGCATCCCGCCCTGAACGATGCCGAACAGTGCATGAGGGCTGCGCAGGCGATCGAATTCCGCCCGGCTGCGGGCCGCCCAGCGCAAGGACAGCTGCATGGAGCGCTGCGCCTCCTCCAGGGTTGCCGGATAAGGCGTGCATTCGTCGAAAATCATGGCGATGTCCGAATCCAGGTCGCGCTGCACCTGCATCGAACGCTCCGGCGTCAGCAATACCGCATCGCCATTCACCGGCGAACGGAAATTCACTCCCTCCTCGGTGATCTTGCGCAGAGTGGCCAGACTGAACACCTGGAAGCCGCCGGAGTCGGTCAGTATCGGCCCCTCCCAGTGCATGAATCCGTGCAGCCCGCCATGCGCCCGTATCACCTCCGTGCCCGGACGCAACATCAAATGAAAGGTGTTGCCGAGGATGATCTGCGCCCCCAGCCCGGTCAGTTCCTCGGGCGTCATCGACTTGACCGTGCCATAGGTGCCCACCGGCATGAACGCCGGCGTTTCCACGCTGCCGCGCGGGAACTGCAGCCGGCCGCGGCGCGCACGGCCATCGGATTTGAGTAACTCGAATTTCAAGGTCATCTCGGATCGCGATTCATGGCGTTGCGGCACGCTCCAGGAACATCGCATCGCCATAGCTGAAGAAACGGTAACGCTGCTCGATCGCATGTCGATAGGCATGCATCAAAGTGTCGTAGCCGCCGAAAGCGCACACCAGCATCAACAGCGTGGACTGCGGCAAGTGAAAGTTCGTCAGCAGCGCGTCCACCACCTGGAACCGAAAACCAGGGGTAATGAACAGCCGCGTCTCGCCCTGGAACGGCGCCACCGCCGCCGGCTCCTGCGACGTGCTCCCTGCTGCGGCCGCCGCGGCCTCCAGGCTGCGCACGACCGTCGTCCCCACCGCCAGCACCCGGCCGCCGCGTGCGCGTGCCTGGGCGATCGCGTCGCAGGTCGCGGCACCCACCGTGACCCGCTCGGCATGCATGCGATGCTCGGCGAGGTCTTCGACTCGCACCGGCTGGAAGGTTCCCGCGCCGACGTGCAAGGTCACATAGGCGATGGATACCCCCCGCTCCCTGCAGCGCTCGAGCATCGCGCCATCGAAATGCAGCCCGGCCGTCGGCGCGGCCACGGCGCCCGGCTCGCGGGCAAACACGGTCTGGTAGCGCATCGCATCGTGGTCCTGCGCGGCGCGCCCGATGTACGGCGGCAACGGCATGGAGCCGTGTCGCTGGAAATAGGCCAGCGGCGATTCCTCCCCCGCTTCCAGCTCCAGCTCGAACAGATCGTCCTGCCGGCCGATATAGTGAGCGCGCGCGCCACCGGGCAGCAGCACCGGCACTCCGGCGCGCAGCGGCTTGCTGGCATGCACATGCGCCATGATCCGCTTGCCCTCCAGCACGCGCTCCAACAGGATTTCCACTTGGCCGCCGGTGGGCTTGGCGCCCTGGAGTCGTGCTGGAATGACCCGGGTGTCGTTCAGGACCAGCAGGTCGTCGGCGCGCAGCAGGTCCGGAAAGTCCCGAAAAGCAAGATCCGCAACGCCGCCCTGCGCCAGCACGCGCAATAGCCTGCTGCCCCCACGCTCGGCGGGGGGGTGCTGTGCGATCAGTTCCTCGGGGAGGGAATAGTCGAAGTGGCTGCGGCGCATGGGGCGCGCAAAATAGCAGGAACCGGCGTCGGTTGCAGGCCCGCCGGCCCGCGCCCCCCGCACCGCCGGCCAGGACCCCAGCGGTCCCAAGCCTTGCCACCAGGCCAGCGGCAGGAATGTCCGCCAATCGCGCAGGCGTCCAACGAAATGTCCCGACCCGCTTTCGGGTTTTCAATCTCGCCCCTATACTTGCCGCCCTTGTCACCCGAGGCCGGTGTGGCGGAACTGGTAGACGCGCCGGATTCAAAATCCGGTTCTGGCAACAGAGTGTGGGTTCGATTCCCTCCACCGGCACCATCCCTCCCTTCCCGGGGATTCCATCAAAGTCCGCTCTGCCATCGAAACCCTGGAAAACAAGGGTTTCAGGTCCACAGCGTTCCCGGTTTGTCTATCGACGGCCCAGCACGCGCACGGGGAACTCGGGCTGGATCACCTCGGCGTGGGGGGTAACTTCAGATGGCGTTTGCAAGCCCAAGACGCTCCCCCCAGCTCCGGCTGATTCAAAAGAACGACAGGCCCCTGGGGCTTATAAGCCGCCGCAAGGCTTCTTTCGCATGAGTGATTTCGACACGAAGCGACCTTCACAAGACTTAAGTCGCGCGCTGACTTTGACTTCGATTCGCCCGCTCGATGGTTACGAACTGACTGAGATCAGCCTAAAGAGCTGTAAGGAAAACTGCTTGCCGGATTGAAGCGTAATTGTCCTTTGCGACAGGCATGTGAAACCTGCTGCTTCCGCGCGCTCACTCAATTCATTGGGCGGAACGAGCCGCACGATGGAGTTCAGTTCCTTCAGGCTTGTAAAGGACGAGGGGGTAACAGCGTCAGCTCCCTGCTTGGGCAATTGCACGAGGGCGGCCAAGAGTCCTTTGGGACGGCAGAGCTTCGCTAAGTTTCTCAATGCCGCAGGGACATCCACATACTCGAACACGAGCGCTGCATAGACCAGATCCACGGCTTCCAGATCTGGCATATCGCCTGCGATGTCGGCGCAGTGGAGTTCCAGGCCCGGGATGATGTCGGCGTAGCGACTCCTCGCGTCCTCGACGTAATTCTCATTGATGTCGATCCCAACCAGGCGCGTGACGTTGGCTTCCGCCGCCTGGGCGAAGCCATTTCCACCGGCGCAGCCGACGAGCGCAACGGTTTTCGGTGCATCGTTCTTCAATAACACTTCAAACTCGCTCGCGAGCATTTCGGCCTGGCCAACCTCCGGCAATGCCATGTGTCCCTCGTAGTCCTTCAACGGGATAGTCAGCCAGGGATTACTCATGCATTCCTTACGTAGATCGTTAATGGTCAAATCTATCCACTCAACCGCGATATAGGCAAGCCGCGGTTCTGTGCTCAGATCGGGGTTCACCGCATCCCGAAGAAATCCTCGCCCTGCTCATTACCTGCTGGCTGGAAGCTGCCGATGTTCAGCCCCATGAACGCGCAGCCCTAGGCTGCGCAACGACGCTGCGCATCGAGCAATAACAAATCTCATCGCCAGCAGGCCGGCG